>DATIFS010000091.1:0-5554 GCA_035455105.1 Nitrosarchaeum sp. | reverse complement strand
TTTGATCAAAAGATTAACTGTTTTTCCACTTTGAATTTCATTACTAATAGATTGGACATTAGATGATAGTGGAAGTATGGAGAACATGCCATCATGTGGATAATTTCCACCAGAAGACAGATCTTGTAGTGTATTTAATACGGCGTTTGATGTTTGAATATCCCAATCATGCACAATATGATTTAATTGAACATTATCAAGAAAAATTGAATTAATACTGTTATTCTTAATTTTAATTACAATAAATTCAGATCCATCATTTGATGGAATGGTATTAGAAAAGCCAACACCAGTACAGGAAACACCGCAAATTTTTCCATCACCGAATTTATTATCTAAATCAGATATTTGCATTAGAGTTACAGAGTCTCGCGTATCAAAGCCAATTAGTTGAACAGATTTTGTTGCAGTGTTTAATGATGATGCAGTAGCTAAATTTCCAGAAATAAAAGAGTCATTTACAAAATATGTCAGGGTAGTTGCTCCAGCGACGGTAATCGCCATAAGCAACATAGTTGAAATTACATCTGCTATACCCCTCCTCTTACACAATTTAGATTTTTTTTCCAATTTAGAATTGAATTTAAAATTAACAACCATATCAAATCTAAGTATTATAAGGACTGGCGATAGTTGAAAAGAAATTACCTTTCGAAGTAGTTATAGAAATTTTATATTCAGAATTTCTGTAAATTGGATTTTCCCAATTAGAAGGAGAGTTAAGATTTGCTGTTAAAATTATAGGATCACTTGATTCTTTAGTTGGTATAGTAGAATTCACATTGTCTTCCCTATCAACTAGAATACTCTGTGTGTCAATCTGAACAACAGTGATGCTTTCAATTGTAGATTCAACAGTTCCAATATTTTCAAGATAAATAATGATTTGATCAGTTCCAGGTTCAAATCGAATATGCTCAAACATTAGATTTTCACGATACGCTGAATTTTTTGCTTTATCATGAAAAGATAAATCGTATGTGAATGCATTGATTTGATTCATGCCATTAAACAAAACTACAGAACCTATCGAAGTGACAACACCTAAAATTACAATACTTCCCATAATTTGGCTTACAGCACGTCTTTTTTTGAGATGATTAGCAAAGAGGCATGTCACTTACGGTCACCATCATGTGCATGCCAAACAGAAACAAATTCTTCAACACGTGAGATAATTTTTGAAAAATCAGGATCAGAAATTAAATTGATGTCATAATGTTTGGCTAAATTTTCTACACCTTCTTTAACACCAGACACTGTAACAAGGAGTGTATTTTTTGGCTCAATGTCTAATTTTGGAATGAGAATAGAATTCATATCAGCTTCATCTACCCCAGTTGATTGATTTTTAATAAAAATTAGAATAGTGTTGCCAGTGGATTTACTTTTACCAAATATTGGGATTTCATGTACATTCCCACTTTTTCCCTTTACTAATGAATTTAATTCGGCAGTAAAATTAAAACCATGTAATAATTTTAACAATTCATTTTTTATTTGAGCAGTATCAGAGATATTAGAAATATTAGAATTTTTTAATTTATAGCAAAATGTAGTAATAAATTTTCCAGAGTTAGTATCAAAATCATGGTCATCTTTTCTACAATGAAGTTTTATTACTGCATTATCAAATTTCTCGGTGCAATCTTCACATTGATACCACATTGCAGGAACTCGAATTTCTTTTTCAAAATTTTTGATTTCTTTTATACATGAAGGACAAATAGAATGTTCAGTATTTGAAAAATCAAAATTTTTACTTTCAGCAATGTAACCACATTTTTTATGTTCAAACAAATTTAATTTCTCCACATTCATAGAATTACATTTAGGACAATACAATCTCATACTGGATGAAAAAACCGTTGGATGTAATGGACAAACAATTAATTTCTCATAGATTTGTTTTGCCAAAATACCATCTGAGACCAAATCATCTAAATAAGATACATTATCTTGAGTTTCTCCAATTTTAGATAATATTGGATAAAAAATACTACCTTCAGAATAATCAATGAACGGTTTAATGGTCTTATCATCTAGTTTTTGTACTTCTTGAATAAGATTCACAGATTTGCTTGTTGATGGTACTGGTAAATCAGACTCGGAATTTACAACAGGTATATTTTTTGTAGTTTGTTCAGGTAAGGATTCTTTTTTTAAAATTGACGTAATGCTGGCGATGGATGAGGGTTTGGGTTCTGATTTTGATGTAGATTTTCGTCCAAACATCATCAACGCACCTCACAGTACGAGAAAACTACACATGTCATGACTGTAATTAATAATCACTTGTATAGTAAAAGCAAAATGTTGTTCAAATGAACGAACAAGCGTTAAAGCACTTTGAGTGTATAAAAATACCTAAAAATGAGACTAAATATATTTAAAGATAAAATTTCAGCCCTACAAAAAATACAGTATGAAAACAGTATTTTAAAATCAAAGGAAAATACAAATAATCCATCTGTAGTAAACAGCGAAAATAAAATTCCTCAATTTATGACATTATCAAAACTGGATTGGGATAATAATGAGATTCATGCAGGAATAATTAAAGACCCAACGGCAAAAGGAGGATTAAGATATCAAGTAATAGAGCCAGTACTAACAGAAAGAGATCAGAAAGCTTTTGACATTATTAAAAAATTACTAATGACAGAACTTTCAATATCATTAGGGGAGATTAAATCAAAAAAAGATGCAGAAAAACGATTGAAAAATAAAATATCAATAATGATAAAAAAATACAGATTAAAAATCCCACCAAAAAATATTGAGAAAATTAATTATTTTGCAGTTCGTGATTTCATATATCTTGGAAAAATTGAACCGCTGATGAGAGACCACATGATTGAAGAGATTAGTTGTGATGGAACAAATATTCCAATTTATGTTTGGCATAGAGAGCATGAATCAATTCCAACAAACATAATTTATGAAAAAGAAGTAGAACTGAATAATTTTGCAAGAAAAATGGCATACGTATGTGGAAAACATGTTTCAGTTGCAGACCCAATTATCGATGCATCATTGCCAGGTGGTAGTAGAATTAATCTTACATTAGGTCATGAAATTACAAAAAGAGGCAGTACATTTACAATAAGACGTTTCAGAGCAGACCCAATAACAATTATAGATTTAATTAAATTCGGAACAATGTCAGTGGATATCGCTGCATATATGTGGTATCTTGCTGAAAAACGTGCTACAATGCTGGTTGCCGGCGGAACTGCCAGTGGAAAAACTACAGCATTAAATGCATTGGCGACATTTATCAGACCAGGACAAAAAGTTGTCAGCATAGAAGACACACAGGAATTAAATTTACCACATGAAAATTGGATTCCAGCTGTTTCAAGACAAAGCTTTACAGATAGACAGATAGGAGAAATTAATCAATTCGATCTATTAAGAGCAGCCCTCAGACAAAGACCAGACATCATAATTGTTGGAGAGACAAGAGGTAGAGAAGCTTACACACTGTTTCAAGCTATGGCTACAGGTCATGGTGGATTTTCATCAATACATGCAGATTCAATAGATGCTACTTTAACTAGATTGACATCATCACCTATGGATGTTCCAAAATCTTTGATTTCAAATAGTTTAGATCTAATCACGTTACAATTAAAAATTAGAATTGGGGATAAATCAGCAAGAAGAATTATCCAGATTTCAGAAATTGATGGCATTGATAATAAAACTGGAGAAATCAAGACACATGAGATTTTTAAATGGAATCCAAGAGAAGACAGACATGAATTCATGGGGGATAGTATAGTATTTAGAAAAATCAAAGAAAGAGATGGAGAAACAGATGAAAAAATCAATTATGAATTAACTAAAAGACGACTTGCGTTAGAATGGATGGCAAAAAACGACGTACGTGATCATAAAGAGGTTTCCAATAATATCATGGAATATTATTCAGATCCTGAAAGATACTATGAAAGAAAGAGATTGGAGATGTAAATGAAAACAGTGACAACGAAACAAAAACAACAAGAGGAATCAGTAGGGGTCATTCATGTATATAGTTACAAATTACTAAACGAGCACATAAAATTTCTATATCCAAAATTAAAACCATTAGAAAAATCAATAAAACAAGCAATGATGCCAATTCCTTTTGAAGTCTATGTTTCAAGCATGGTCTTCTTTAGCATCATTGCAGGTATTTGTGGAGTGGTTATTGGCATCATAGCATCACAGTTCATCAACATCCAGCCTGCAACAATAGAATATCTACTTCCGCCGGTGGCAGGATTAGTTTTACTTGGAATGACGTTTGGCATTCTTCAAATAATTCCACCGGTCAAAGTGAAAAACAGATCAACTAAACTGTTAGAAGAGATACCTCATTTTATTGGGTACATGTCAACGTTGGCAACTAGTGGATTATCACTAGAAGAAATTTTCAAAGCGATAGCAAAAGAAGAAACAAATGAAGATATTGTAAAGGATGCCAGATTCATTACAAGAAACATCGAGATTCTTGGTATGGATTTAATCACTGCAGTAAAAGATCTAATCAGCAGAACACCATCAGGACCATATTCAGAATTATTGGAAGGTGCAATTATCACATCACAGTCAGGAGGAGATTTGAAAGAATATTTCAATGCAACTGCAAAGGTTCAGCTTGAAGAAAAAAAGATGCTGTTACAAAAAACAACAGAGTCATTAGGGTCTGTTGCAGAAATATACACCATTCTTTTGATAGTTTTTCCGTTACTTGCAGTTATCATGTTATCAATAATGGGCATAATGAGTCCAAGTTTAGGAGGTTTTGATTTACTCACATTAATGAACATTCTCACATTTGCAGTCATACCGCTAAGTGGAGTATTGATGCTAGTTATGATGGATACAATGGTGCCAAAGAGATAGAAATGCAAAAGATAAACAGAAAACTAAAGGAAACATCACAGAAAGAGATTATGCCAAAAAAATCAATTTTGAAAAATGAAATAGTAAAATCAATCATGTTTTCAATTGTGGCATCAGTGAGTGTAATTGTAATCAGTCTTCAAATTTCTCAATTAGTTGGATCAACTATGATTAAAGATGTAGGAGTTATTTTTGGAATAATGGTAGGGATCATACCATTAACAATTCATCAACTTCGCGAAGTACAAAGAAGAGATAGTGTAGATAGAAACATGCCGGTATTTTTATTGGCATTATTAAGTTCAGTTCAAAGCGGTTCAAATCTCATCAAAGCGATTGAACAAGCAGCAGAAAGAAATCTTGGAGCTCTAACACCAGAATTGAAAAATCTTAGAGCGAATATCAGTTGGGGAACTCCAATTGAAGATGCGTTCGAGAATTTTGCAAAAAAAACAGGCACCAGAGTATCCAGACGTGTGACAGTTTTGCTGGAGATGGCCATGAAAATAGGAGGGGATGTTACTGAAAACCTGGAAATGATTCAGAAACATGTTTCTGAAATGCAAAATATTGAAAAAAGCAGAAAGTCGGCTTTGCAGCCATACACATATACAATTTACATCTCATTTGCAGTATTTCTAGCAGTTGCAGTATTACT
>DATIFS010000090.1:0-2123 GCA_035455105.1 Nitrosarchaeum sp. | reverse complement strand
TTATATTTTTTATGAACATAAAAGCATCTCATAAAATACAATTATTTTATCTTATTATGGTTAATTTATCATATCAACACTGAATCAGATCTAAATTATTTCTGTCCAACATTTTTTCTTTCATAGATACTGGGACTAGTTTTGTCAAATCAGTTAGATACTTCCAGTATGGGTTCAAATCCACAAGGCCTGAACCATTTTTGGGGATGAAGTTAGTCTAGATTCACAGATGACCTTTTTACATACTCTGGAATTTTACGATGTACATAAATACTGAAATTAATCATGGTTCGTGTTGAAAATACTGATAGTATCTCTTATCTTTTTATCACTGTTTTCAATCTTGATTTCAAATAATGTCTTTGGACAATCAGATGATGTTTTGAATTTCCATGGCAAAGGAATTGTTGTAGGTGAGCATTTTAAAGATGGTCGAATGTGGACTGGTATTAGTGGTGACAAAGCTACCATCATTGCTCAGTGGGATCTTGGGAGATCAAAAATACTATCGGACGTATCTCCAAGTTCTAATTGTGAGCCAACCTATCAAATCTGTGTTAATGCAACCGTAACAAGTTCTGATAACAGTGCAGCAGTCAAAGTTGGCGATACATTTCTAATAAAAATTGATACTGAAAACAAAAAACAGGTTATTGTTGGTAAATTTGGTTTTCTTGAGAACGTGGAAATTGTTTTAGATGTCAACAAGATTTACAAAAATTCACAAATAACTAATGTTTCAACCTCTAAAGATACACGACCAAACATTCTTTTTATTATTCTAGATGATACAGGATTTTCTGATTTAGCAATTACAGGAAGTGAGATTCCTACGCCTGCTATTGATTCTCTCATACATGATGGTACGCTATTGACTAATTATTATGTACAACCTACATGTTCGCCAACTAGAGCTGAATTACTTACCGGAGTTGATCATCATTTAAATGGACTTGGAACAATGTCCGAATTTATAGCTCCAAACCAAGTAGGAAAACCTGGATATGAAACCTATCTTAATTATGATGTTGTCACAATCGCAGACCTACTAAAAGATGCAGGCTATCACACAATTCTGTCAGGGAAATGGCATCTAGGAGCTGAACATCCCTATGAACCAAGTGATAGAGGTTTTGAAGAATCATTTAGTCTTTTAGAGGGTGCTGCTAATCATTTTTCAGAAAGACAGTTTACCTATAATGAAAATGTAACTTATGTATTAAATGGTGAACAGGTACATCTACCATCCGATTTCTATTCTAGTAACAATTATGCAGACTATATGATAGATGCAATTGACAAATCTCATGATGGCAAACCAAAGTTCATGTACTTGTCATTTACTGCAACTCACGATCCATTACAAGCACCACAAGAATATATCAAAAAATGGGAAGGTAAGTACGATATTGGATATGATAAAGTACGGGACCTACGACTTCAAATCCAAAAAGAACGTGGTATTGTTTCTCAAGACACACCATTAATCCCATTAGAACTAAACACCCCATCTTGGGATTCATTAAATGATACTCAGAAGAAAATTCAGGCAAAAAAAATGGTCATTTTTGCAGCAATGCTAGATAACATGGATCATAACATTGGTCGTGTTATTGATCATCTAAAAGAAATCGGCGAATATGATAACACGCTTATTTACCTCGCTTCGGATAATGGACCGTTTGCAGTAAATGTTGAAGACCTATCTAGTTTCCAAACTGGAGATGATCCTGAAAAATTCCAACAATATATGCACACATATGATAACTCTGTTGAAAATATGGGTAATGAAAATTCTTTTGTTAGTTTGGGACCTGGATGGGCGCAGACTGGGGCTACTCCTCTATTTGGATTCAAGGCTACTACTTCTGAAGGAGGAATGCGTGTTCCAGCAATTATCAAGACTCCATACAAATCACAAGTTGATAAGACAGACGCTTTTGCAACTGTACAAGACATTGTACCCACCGCACTGGATTATGCAAATGTAGTACATCCTAAAACAAGCTACAAAGGACACTCCATACATCCTATGGATGGAGTGTCTTTGAAACCACTGCTTGATGGAAAAGTACAAACAATTCATCAACCTGATGAACCTTTTGCAACAGAAATATTTGATA
>DATIFS010000089.1:0-2157 GCA_035455105.1 Nitrosarchaeum sp. | reverse complement strand
AAAAGACTCCCAGTCCAATTGCATCAAACTTCAAAAACAAATTCCAATGTTTCTTTAGATGGGAATACAAGAAAAAAATGGCAACGCCGGAGATTACAGTGATTGCAACATATGCAGGATCAGACAGAGAGTTTGGAAATTGTCCCATAACAACGTCTCTTATTGTACCTCCTGCAACTCCAGTGATCGTTGCAAGCAAAATGATTCCAACAATATCGAACTTGTGTTCAATTGCTTTGAATGCACCAGTCACTGCAAATGCCATGGTACCAAACAGATCTAGAATGTAAATGAAAACTTGACCGGAAACCGTAAAGTCAACCAATTATTATGAAAACAAAATAATTGTTAATTAACATTGATATGAATAAAAATTAAAATTAAATTGAAAAAAGAAAAGTTGTTTAGCCAAAGAGAGAAGATAGACCTTCCATTGCGGCTTCTTCTGTTTTACTATGATCAACTGGTGCTTCTTTCTTTGCTTCAGGTGCTGCGGCTGCCGGAGCGGCTGCTGCTACTGCTACTGGTGCGGCTTTGATTGCTTCTTCGATGTTAACATCAGCCAATGCTGCAACTAGTGCTTTAACTTGAGCATCGTTTACAGCAGCGCCAGATGCTTTAACAACTGAGCTGATATTTGCCTCGTTAACTTCTTTTTGTAGCTTGTGAAGAAGTAAAGCAGCATAAACGTATTCCATTGTATCGAGATTTTCTTAGGGCATAATATAAAACTATGGCGAAATGGGGTTCTGTTTCATCATTTGGCTTTTTTGTTTTTGTTTGTTTTTAGCTGTTCAAGATTCGCTTAATTTTTTGGTATGACTTGCATCATTTTTTACTGCATCTTTCATTATTTTTTCAAGTGATTCTATATGAGAATCTCTACAGGAATTATTACAAAAATGCTCGCCTTTACCATCAAAGGTTTTTCCACAACCTTTACAAACAGTTTCCAATTTTTCCACATTTTCATTAAAAATAATAACTAAAAAAAACATAAATGTATTTTTTACACAATAGTGTCAACTAGTTTAAAATATTTCCAAACTTGGGAATGTGAAGCGTAAATAAAAATTCTAATTTAAAATTCTCAAACTTCTGCAAACAGAATAAAGTGTTCTTTTTAGATTTTTGTCATTTAGTGTTTCCATTCTGTGTTTTAAAACGCGTTTTGCCTCATCTCTTTCAGCTCCTGGTGATAATGACAAAACATTGTTGATCAGTTCTGGAAGAGATTCACGAATCCAACCATCAAGCATCGCGTAAACTTTTGGTGGAATAATATCGCACTTGTCCTTATCCAAATCTATGACTTCGGCAAAATTCTCATGCTCAACTCTGTAAACTAGAGCCAGTACAACATTGTCAGGTGTAGGATGTTCAAGAATTTCAGAGGATCTAGAACCGGTTTTACCTTGGGAAATTTTGTTTTTGAGTCCAACTGGATTGACAATTACTCCGTTAATGCCAACTTTTTTTCCGTCAACTCCTGTTACTATTCCAAAGATAAAGTCATAAAATTCGCCATTCTTTTTAGTAGAAAATACATTTACTCCTTCTCGTAATGGAGGTTTTCTGTTAAACATGATTAGAAGGTACTATGTAGTGTATTTATTGCTATCAAACCGCACAAAATTCCTAAAATTCAATAATTGATTTTCTTTATTCTTACGTTACTTCCCTTAGTTTCAAGATAATGCCCGATAAAATTTGTAAGCTGTTCTCCAATTTTATAGCCCAACGCACCTTTCATCATACCTGATTTTTCAATTATCTCTTCCATCTCCATGCTGATTTGAATATTAAAAAATGTCCAGCCAAATTTCTCAAATGGCTTTTCTATAGTATAACCGTCTTTTACATTGCATTCAGATTCCAAGTCTTGTAGTGCTTTAGTTACTATTGGCAATTCTGTTTCATAACTTCTAGTGCTGAGCTGAAATAATGGATTCAAATCACTCTAGTAAGAACAGTCCTACTAATCTATACTGTGTTTTTATGATTTGAGTTGATAATTTTTAGGTTTGATGCATTTGATCGTAGAACAATATTTTACACATCATTAATCGACAATTCTTAATATCGGAGTAAATGACGTTTTATCGTTGGATAAAAAAGAAATTCTAAAGGAATTTTCTGCAGATTCAGATAGATACT
>DATIFS010000088.1:0-4190 GCA_035455105.1 Nitrosarchaeum sp. | reverse complement strand
ATGGTTTTGGTACTTCAGCTGGTTTTGGTTCAGAACCTTTTGGCAATGTGCCTTTAGGTTTTGTAACTTCAGCTGGTTTTGTTTCAGCTGGTTTTGGTGTTGGTTTTACTTCAGCTGGTTTTGTTTCAGCTGGTTTTGGTGTTGGTTTGGCTTCAAGTTGTGTTGCCAAGGTATTCAATTTAGCTTCTAATTCTGCAATCTTGTCTTCAAGATCTTGTTTTGTTTGCTTTTTAGTTGCCATTCCTTTCAGTAAATATTACATTGTTTATTTACATTTTGATCAGTTAAAATTTTTAATTAAAATTTATCTTAAAAACATAATCACAATATGTAAAAATTTCATATATTTTACAGTATTTTATAAATACGAATAAAAGATACATCTAAAATTAATGCCATGTAAAAAAGCAATACATCATTAATAAAAAATAGTAAAAATATAAAATAAAAGAATAATTGAATTAGAATCCTTTTGGCAATGTGCCTTTACTTGGTTTTGGTGGTGGAGGTGCCTGATATGTTTGAGCTTGGGCAACAGATCCATCAACGGTCATAGCAACACCACTAAAACTACCAAATGTTTTTCCTGCTGGACTATATGCAAGTCGAGGTCTTGTTGCAAAGTACTGGTTTGATGGTTGTGTATATCCAGGAACTTTTGCTTTTTGATCATTCCAATTTGATGTCGGAACTTTACCTACTGGAGCAGTTCTTCTTACAAAGTATCTGTTTGCAGCTGGAGAGTAACCTGTGACATGTGCTCTATACCAATGAAAATCAGTCATTTTGGCGTTTTGATAAGCGTTCTCTAATGCTGATTGTATAGTTAATGGTGGTTGTGCATTTGTCTCAGATGGTTTTGGTACTTCAGCTGGTTTTGGTTCAGAACCTTTTGGCAATGTGCCTTTAGGTTTTGTAACTTCAGATGGTTTTGTTTCAGCTGGTTTTGGTGTTGGTTTTACTTCAGCTGGTTTTGTTTCAGCTGGTTTTGGTGCTGGTTTGGCTTCAAGTTGTGTTGCCAAGGTATTCAATTTAGCTTCTAATTCTGCAATCTTGTCTTCAAGATCTTGTTTTGTTTGCTTTTTAGCAGCTGACATTTAATTTTGATGAATTTCCGGGGTTTATTTACATTTGGGTCAATTACCAATTGGAAATTTGATCAAGTTTTATATGCATAAACAACGTAGGTGAACCAATGGATGATTTTGAGAAGGAGTACCCAGGATTTGATTGGAAGAACACACCTGCTTACAAACATCCAGGTGGAAAAGACTGCCCATGTCCAAAACATGAGTACATCAGAGAACAGATCAATTTTACAAGACAAGTAAATCAAAAGGGAAAAGAACCATCAAAAATTACTTTAAAGTTCTGTCCTGATCACTACAAGGTATACACACAAGAAGTAATTCCAGCTATGCCATTAAAATATAGAATTTTGACAAAGATTGCATTAAAACTTGGAGCAATTCAAATTGAGCAGTTAAAGTACATGGAATCGGAATTGTGTTTTTATTGTAAATTTGGTTCTGGCGGTCATGATAGAAAAAACGAACTTCCTCCAATGAGATAAAACTATTCAGGACTGAGTAAAATTTTAGGTTTGTTTGGAGTATCATGATGACATCGTTTACCACATAATGGACATTGTTTTCTATCAAGAAAAATACATTGGCAAATATGAGAATCAAGATACGATTTAGCTATTTTGCTGGGTTCGCCAGTTCCATTACAAAAAGGACATTGTGAACCCAATAATGCGATAGTACCTGTCCCTTTGCACACAGCACATTTGTCTTCAACCAATAACAGATTCTTGTAGTAGTAGGAATTAAAAGGCATGTTTTAAAATTATTTTAAATCAGATGACATTTAGATAATCTAGTTAAGCTTATACTTGTTTCATAATTAGGAAGATCATGGCAATTGAAGACATTCATGAATTTGTAGCAGAGTTAGAAAAAAAAGGTGAATTAAAGCGAGTCAAAACAGAAGTAGACTCGAATTTAGAAATTGCAGAAATTCTAAGACGAGAGATGTACTCAAAAGGTCCAGCCATATTATTTGAAAATGTAAAAAATCACACTATGCCAGTATTAGGAAATGCATTTGGTTCAATGAAAAGACTGGAGATTGGTCTTGAAATGACAGATTTTACAGAAATTGGACAAAGAATTGTAGATATGACGAAGATGGATATGCCATCAGGATTTCTAAATAAAATTAAAAAACTTCCAGAGCTTTCAAAAATGGCAGAATCTTTTCCTAAACTGGAAAATAGTGGCCCAGTAACTGAGATTACATCAAATTCTGCATCATTTGATGAGTTACCAATTTTAAAATCATGGCCAAATGATGCAGGTCGTTTCATCACATTAGGATTAGTAGCTACAAAACATCCAGAAACAGGAGTAAAAAATCTAGGAGTATACAGAATGCAAATCTTAGATAGCACTCACGCACTGATGCACTGGCAGAAGCACAAACGCGGTGCACACCATGGAGATATTTCAAAAGAAAGAGGGGAAAAAATCCAAGCAGCAATAATCATAGGATGTGAACCTGCAACTATTTTTTCATCAATAGCCCCAGTTCCAGAAGGATTGGACAAGTATTTGTTTGCAGGAATTACTAGAAAAAAAGGAATCAAGACAGTCAAATGCAAGACAATTGATTTGGAAGTTCCTGCAAATGCAGAAATAGTTTTAGAAGGATACGTTGATCCTCACGACATTAGAGATGAAGGTCCGTTTGGAGATCATACAGGATATTATACGCCAGTTGAACCATATCCAACTTTTACACTAACAGGCATTATGAGACGAAAAGATCCAATTTATGTTACCACAGTTGTAGGAAAACCAATTTTAGAAGATGCATACATTGGAAAAGTGATTGAACGATCATTTTTGCCATTAATACGAATGTTCCATCCAGAAGTGGTAGACTTTAGTATGCCAGCTGCAGGTTGGTTTCAAGGATTTGCAATAATATCAATTAAGAAAAGATATCCAGGACAAGCAAAAAAAGTAATGATGGGGTTATGGGGAATGGGACAACTTGCTCTAACAAAGATGTTTGTGGTAGTAGATGAAGACATCAATGTGCATGATATCGACGATGTGATATGGGCAATAACCACAAGAGCTGATGCTGCACGTGATACTATCATAATCAACAATACCCCAACAGATACACTAGATCCAGCATCACCGCTAGTAAATTTGGGTTCAAAGCTTGGAATAGACGCCACTCAAAAAACAAGAGAGGAAGGATATGAGAGAGAAATACAAAAACAGGTTAAGGTAGATACAGATACAAAGAAGATAGTAGACTCAAAATGGTCAAGTTATGGATTATAGTAATGCGACGGGATTGTAAAAATTATCTCTTTCTTCTGCCTGATATCCAATTTGATGAATTGCATCAATGATGATTTTACCAGTGAGTTCTGTAGAACGAGCTCCAGTACAAGATACCACTTCTTCCCCAATCAAAGTTCCACCAAAATCATTGGCACCGTATTGAAGAGCGAGTTGTGCCATTCCAACTCCATTTGTGAGCCAAGAAGATTGAATGTGGGGAATCAATCCATCAAAGACTAGTCTAGATATTGCTATCATTTTTAGAAGTTGTGTTCCCCCAGTACCATAAGGCACCAAGTTTTCTTTTTGCAACAAAGTATTATTGGGTTCAAAATTCCAAGGGATAAAAGCCATAAATCCTTTAGTTTTTTCTTGTAGCTTGACAATTTTAAAAAAATGGTCTACAATGTCATCGTTGTTTTCCACATGTCCATACATCATAGTTGCAGATGCAGGAAGGCCAAGTGTGTGAGCTTCCTCCATTATTCTAATCCAATCGGCGCTAGATATTTTCTTTGGACTTATTACATCTTTTACAGAATCTACCAAAATTTCAGCTCCTGCTCCAGGAATAGATTGAAGTCCTGATTCTTTTAATCTGGATAAAACTTCTTTTGTTGATGATTTTTCAATTTTAGCAATCATATCAATTTCAGATGTAGAAAGTCCATGCACACCTACATTTGGAAATTTTTGTCTGATCATTTTAAATGCATTTTCATAATATTCTATTTTCAGATTTGGGTTATGACCACCTTGAATCAAAACTTGTCTTATCTTAAACATCTCCCATGCAGTCTTTACTCTGGATTCAATTTGATCAAG
>DATIFS010000087.1:0-2319 GCA_035455105.1 Nitrosarchaeum sp. | reverse complement strand
ACAAGAAGTTTTAGCATGTTATTTTTATCAAACATCAGATGCTAGATACACAGTTATTCGGCAAACACTATACTTTCTTTTTTATTGTTAAAACTGTTTATGGTGTATGTTAGTTTGTCAAGACCATCAGGTATTGGATTTGCACAGCTGCCACACTTTGGGAAAACAATTTCTGCATCGTATTCTACTTCACCAATGGATTTGTTACACTTGGTGCAACGTATCACCTTTGTGTCATATATGTTCAATTTAGAATCACTCTCCTTTTCAGGGATGATTTAGACAATGATATGTAACACGTCCAAATGCATTTACCACTTTTAATCTTATAAAGAAGAGTATTAGTTAATTGAAAATGTGTTTGGTTTTCACAATGAGCAGACGGTAAATTTTCATAAAAATCGCAATCCAGGCGTTAACTCTAACAATTAAATTGAATTGTGGATGAACCGAGTCTTAATTTTTATTGGGATAAAAGAGACTGCTGGTTGCGTTTTCCAATACCTGCTTGTCTAAATTTTGAATTTTCTTGGCAATTTGTGCAATTCTGTCTGGAGTCAAGTCTTTGTCGAGTGTTAGGTAAATGGTAATCATTGGCAGATATAGGATCAGCTGCTGCATTTTTTCTCTAACAATGTGAATGTATTGGGTCAGACCATATGCCTCGTTGAAATGTTCTCTCCTACTTCGTCTCAATCCAACTTGGTAATAGAACATCATCCTGTCCTTGTCTGGTTCGTATGGTTCTGATGATGCAGACGCCTGATCAATCAATACATGCCCTTCTAAATCTATCAGTCCTAAATGAACTACCTGTGGATCAGTTTTGAATATCTCACTTGCAAGTTTCCGAATCTCTGTAGAGACCACCAATTGACTCTTTTATCGTATCTAATATTTTTTGCTATATAGAATAATGAATGAAAATGCTGTAAATTAAAAGAAAAAGAGGATTACGCTTAGTTTCTTGCTTTAAAAGCGCCAATCCAAGATTGGATGACGTTTTGACTCAGTTCAGCATATACAGTTGCATTATCATTGACTGTTCTGCAGTTCTGTCTTGTTGCATCAAGTGCTGTTTGGATCATCTTGTTGTTAGTGTCAATCATCTTGACTATTCCACTAGTGATCTCATTAACAACATTTGAAGTTGTTTCAGGTGCTGCCGTGTTTATACCAGTCTTGTTTGTACACTGTTGCTGAATTGCTAGTGCAGAATGAACAAAATTGCTCCAGATTGCCAGATATTCTTGATGTAGGTTAGTCATTGATTGTAGCAACTGTGGCGAAGATTTTTCAATCGCACCATGAACCTTGTCGAAACTTTTTGCGTACATTGAAAACACGTCTTTAGCGTTTTCAGTTGTTGGGTTTGTATTTGTCATGTTTGATTTTCTCCTTTTTAGAATGTATTACTAATCAAGCTTCGAAAAACTTGGTTGTATTTACCATTCATTGGTATTTAGAACCAATGAGCACCATATAAAGATATTGCTATGCCTATATCATATGGTTATGCGACCAGGCTCAGAACTGGCATCCACTCCCAAGATTTTTCGGCAAGTGCTCATGATTTCACATTTTATGCGCGGACTAGTATTGTTACAATTTTTTGAAAATGTGTCCGATGAGCCGTCATTGAATAATTTCAAGTATTTTTTGTGGTATTTTCCCATAATCGGTGTCAGATTCGGATACTACGAAAAGAACGTAGTTATCAATTAGAAAACTCATCTCAAGAACTTTGTCTCTTAAGGCCATCGCAAATTTGACTTTTCCTAGCTGCTTGTCAAATTCCTGGCGCATTTTAACTCGCAATACTAGCTCCATAAACAACATTTCGTCGTCTTTTTCACTTGAAATGGGTACAACTCCGTCTTTTAGACCCCCCTCAATTAGCTTACCGCGTTCATTGATTATTCCTGCAAATCTGATTTTAGCATCCAGTTTTTTAATTTGCTCGCAAATGCCATGGTAATCTCGAATTTTATCTGTCAACACTATGAGTTAATTTCAGGTAGATGAAAAAACTATCGGTATCTTTCAAAACCAGTTTTTTCCATCTAATGGTAATAATAGGAATTAGCAAGTTGCAGCAGAATACTTTTCAATTAGTTTGATCAAGTAGAATTCTTCTATGTCAAAGGCAAGATCAGTCTACATTTTACATATTTCAAGACTTACAAGATATCAAAAAGAAGGCAGCGATAGATGCGAAAGATGCGATGTCCAGTTCAAAGAAAATGATGTTATATCCTCATCATCTACTGGTAGACGTTATTGTTATCCATGTGCGACCATGATAAATCTGGTTTCAGG
>DATIFS010000086.1:0-15245 GCA_035455105.1 Nitrosarchaeum sp. | reverse complement strand
TAAAGCAAGCATTAGTATTGGCAGGTTTATCTGATGGTAAAATTACTATTGTTCACAGCATATCATATGATAAAGCAATGGGTAAAATCATAGAACCATACAAAGAAACACTGTTACAGCACATAAAGAAATTCATGAACGAGATAGAGCGAGATGCTTCGAGATTAGATATTCCAATTAATGAAGAAATTTTATACGGTAGTCCAGCCGAAAAAATTCTGGATTTAATGAAAAAGAAAAGTTTCGACATAGTAATAATTGGCAGAAGGGGGACAAACAAGATTACAGGCCCTTCACTTGGGAGTGTCTCAAATGCGATAGTTCAAAATTCACAAGTTCCAGTGTTGGTGATAATGTAAGTTGGCAAAAGAAATAAAAAAATAATTTCAAATACAAAAAAGTAGAAATGTAAATTTAAAACTATAATACATATGCAATGTATATAGAAACATGTTCAACAATATTGCAGTTGCAATTATTACTCCAACACATACAAAAAAATCATTTACTATAGGACTTGAACTAGCAAAAAAATTGGAAGCAGAGTTGACTGTTATTGAATGTGTATACAAAATTCAGCCAAAATTTTATTTTTTTGAAACAAAATCAGATAAAAAAGTTGAACAGAGGCAAATTGCCAAATTAAAAAAAGAGTTAGAAAATTGGAAAAAAATTGCCTTTGAAAAAGGGATCAAAATAAAAACAAAATTTGCATTGACGGACTCTATTGCAGAATGGGTAATAGACTATGTAAAAGAAAATAAGATCAATTTGCTGATTATGGATTACCCTAAACTTTCAATGGTAGAGGCAACACATTATGACGACATAATTAACATGATTCATCATAAAGCACGTTGCAATATTTTAACTGCAAAGGAATAGCCACAATGATTAGATCTGCAAAGATCTTTGAATTAAATATCCCTTTTTTTAATTAGAATCATGGAAATTCACGTATACGACACCTATGTCAAAGCTAAAGATGGTCATACCATGCACTTTGATGTAATTACCGGTGAAAAAAATCACGATAAAGCCATTCAGTATGGTAAAGAGTGGTTAAAAACAGTCGGTGAGGCAAGTGCAACAATGACTACAAACGAATGTCAGTTTTGTCATTCACAAGGTGCACCAGAGCCTGTAGAACGGGCAATTAAGGAAAAAGGTTATTTCATCCAAAAGATGGAAGGCTGTCCTTAAGCATCTTTTTCCTTTTTTAATTATTTTGATCTATATTTTTTAGGCAAGATATTTTCTTTAAAGTATGATAGATAACAAGTATTCAAAGTGCACAGTGGAAGGAGATAAAAAAACAAAATGGATTTGTGGATGTGTTCAAACAGTAGATGATTATTTTAAATTCTGTAAAAAGCACGATGAGATTTTAAAAAAAGCAATTCAAACACAGATTGATGAGTTGGATTTGACTTTGGTAGTAGAAGATTAAAGTGCGAGTATTGCAATAAAGGCAGACACAAATACAATTGCAATTGTGTTTAGTAATTTGATTACGGTGTTCAATGCAGGACCTGCAGTATCTTTGTAAGGATCACCAATGATATCTCCGACAACTGCTACTTTGTGCAATTCAGTTCCCTTGTTTCCTTGCATCTCCACTAGCTTCTTTGCGTTATCCCATGCACCACCAGTATTTGCCAAGTGATATGCAAGTGGAATTCCAGTTACAACTGCGCCCATAAGTAAACCTGCAACTGCAGTTGGTCCTAGTAAAATGCCCAATAGTATTGGAGCAATAATTGCAATGATTGCAGGTTTCCAAAGTTCTTTAATTGATGCAGCAGTTGCAATATCTACACATTTTGCATAATCAGGTTTTGATGTTCCTGCAAGAATTCCAGAGTCTGATTTGAATTGTCGTCTTACTTCGTCTACCATTTTTCCTGCAGCACGAGAGACACCGTTGATTAGTTGTCCTGTAATGATAAATGGAATCAATCCTCCAACTAGTAATCCTACAATAACAGTTACATTTGTCAAACTATAATTCAAATCTAAAATTCCTGCAAAGATATGTGCAGCTTCGAATTGGAATGCTTGTATCATTGCAAGTGCGGCTAATCCAGCGCTGGCAATGGCGAATCCTTTGGTTACTGCCTTTGTTGTATTTCCTACAGCATCAATTTCATCAGTTACCTTTCTATTTTCTTCGCCCATTCCAGTCATCTCAACAATTCCACCTGCATTGTCTGCGATTGGTCCAAATGCATCGATGCTAAGGACAATTCCGGCAAGACTAAGCATAGCCATTGCAGTTAATGAAGTTCCAAAGATTCCATAGAGTATTGGGTCAGCACCTACAGGTGCTGCACTTGAAGCGACACTAAATGAAACAATAATTGCAATGATTAGTGCAATCATAAATGGTCCAGTTGATTGCATTCCTTTGATGATTCCCATTAATGTTAGTGATGCATATCCCCATTTTGCGGATTCAACAATGTCTTTAACAGGTTTGTATTTGTAATTGGTATATCTGTCTGTAATCTTTTGAATTATTGGGACAAGAATCACACCTATGACAGTCGTTCCAAATAATGCATATGCTACTGTTGTTTGTCCTATGAAATAATATGTAAATATAAAATTCAGAATAATTGCAATTGAAGCAGAAACATAAAATGACAAATTAAGTGGTTTCATAACATCCGTAATATGTGTAGAACGAACTATGACAATTCCTATAATGGATGCAATCATTCCAGATGTTCCAATTAGAATTGGATACATGAAAATTTCAGGAGCACCAATAAGTGCTGCAATAAGCAATGAAGCCAAGATAGTAACAATGTAAGATTCGTAAACGTCAGAGCCCATTCCTGCAGCATCACCTACATTGTCTCCAACATTATCAGCTATAGTTGCAGGATTTCTAGGATCATCTTCAGGAATATTTTCTTCTACTTTACCTACCAAGTCAGCACCCATATCTGCAGCTTTGGTGAATATTCCACCGCCGATTCTTATGAACAATGCAATTAGACTGGCACCAATACCTACACCAGCAATTGTAATTGGATTAGGAAAAACCATGTAAAGACCAGTGATTGCCAAAAGTGCCATTGCTGGAACTGCCAATCCGACAGTGGCTCCGCCTCTAAAGGCCATAGCAAATGTCTTGCCTAATCCACTGCTACTAAGATGTGCAGCTCTAACTGCTGCCTTGACAGTAATTTTTAATGAAATAAGTCCTGCAACTGCAGAAAGTGTTGCACCTACTGCAAAGGCAATACCATTTGAAAATCCAATAAAATATCCGATAATAATCGATAATGCAATAGCGATTGGGATGATAATTTTCATCTCTCTTCTAAGAAATGCGGCTGCTCCAATTTTGACAGCATTAGAGATCTCCATCATCTCTTTGGTGCCTGAAGGCTGTTTAGTAATCCAAGATACTATACCAAGTGCAACGATGAAAGATGCAATTCCAGCCCCTATAGGTAAAATTTGCTGTATATCCATGCTATGACTAGCTTGCCTGAAGTTAGGAAATATAAATCAATGAGGAATTTTATTTTCTTTTTTGATATGGCAAAAAAGTTTTGCCACGCAATCCTTGTCTTACTAATTTGTTAAATCGCTTGCCATGTGCAAGATATGGAAATCTCATGTGGATCAATTCATGAACCAGTGTATTTTCCAGAGTTTTTTCGTCTGGGATTTTTCGGACATTTATGAAAACTAGATTATGTTGCAAATAAGAAACCCCATAATACTTGTAAGCAGATGTTCGTCTGCCCTCAGTCATTTCTTTTGGCATGTCAAGGACTTGTTTGGTAGTCAATAGAATTTTTGGCTCAGGTATGGAGAAACGATTTGAGTAAATGCCTACTTTTTCTAAGATTTGTAATTGTAGTTCAGAATCAAGTTTCACAAGTATTTGTCATAAAATCTACGTTTATTCTAAAAAGTCAATTCTTGTATTAGAGTTGGTGTATTGTTTTGTATAAAGTGTAAAATGAAAGTGAGTTAGTAGGGTCAGAATATTTTGTAGTGTAATCACGAATCATACAGCCACCGTCTCATCATACCCCGTTATTTCATTAAATCAAGTAGTCTTTGTGTTTTATTTCTAATTTCTGGAGTTATGTTGACTATAACTAGTCCTTCGTTTGGTTGGCCATACATTACTAGAGAATTTTCAGGTGCATAAATGCACACTGGAATCACCAAAAGGTCTTCTTCGCCGACAATAGTGAGTCTTACAGGTGTTTTTGAAGTGAATGCTTTTTTTATCATATCAATACTTTGAGGAGTTATCTCAGCTGCAGGATTTGTGCATACAAGCTCAGTGAATGCAGTACTGCTTTTTACAGGATCACGTTTTACTCTTTTTTCTTGGTTATCAATTATTTGCAATGAAGGAATAAATCCAAATTCAATCATCTTTTCAGTTGTTCTGTCTCCTACTGTAATCAAGTAAGAATTTTTTGAGATGTATTTTTGTATGTTAGATTTGTTTGCGTCTTTTTCAGGAATCAGAATGCCAAGCGGGTTTTTGAATCGGTCTCTAAGAGAATCAGGTAATTTCACAGTAATCGCTTAGCTTTGTGGTACAGAATCTGTCGCTGCAGCTTCAGCTGCCATTTCGTCTTGCATCTTTGATGCAAGAATACTGCATTGTGCTGCAATGTTTTTTGCAGTTGATCTAAATGCGATGGCACTTGGAGAATCAGGATTTGTAATCATTATTGGTTTGCCTAAATCAGAACCAGACATGATTCCAGAGTTTAGTGGAATCTCACCTAGAAATGGAATGTGGAATTGCTCGCTGATTTTTTTTGCGCCACCATCACCAAAGATATAGTGTTTTTCATTACAGCCAGGACAAATAAAGTGGCTCATGTTTTCTACAACGCCAATAATTGGGACATTTAATTTTTCAAACATTCCAATTGCTTTTACTGCAACATTACTTGCAACATCTTGAGGAGTTGTAACTACCAGAATGCCGGTAATTGGAATTGTTTGTGCAAGAGTTAATGGGATATCACCAGTACCTGGAGGAAGATCAACTATAAGATAATCTAGATCAGACCAGTTAGTATCAACTAGAAATTGTTTTAGTATTCCAGAAATAATTGGGCCTCGATAAATTGCTGCTTGGTGTGATTGTTCTGCAAAAAAGCCAAATGAAACTACTTGTAGTCCGTGAGATTTTGCAGGTTGTAATTTATTATTGTCTACTTCCATGTGAGCGCTTTTCATTCCAAGCATTAGAGGAATACTTGGACCGTAAATGTCTGCATCAAGTAAACCGACCTTTGCTCCAGTTTGTGATAATGCCAAAGCTAAATTCAGCGAGACAGTAGATTTTCCTACACCGCCTTTACCACTTGCGACACCGATAATGTTTTTCACAGTTGCCATTCCAGAGTCTGCATCAAGGGAACGACCTTCCATGACTTTGGCAGTAACTTTCATATCAAAATTTTTGAGTTCTTTAATTTCACCAATTGCCTTTCGTACGTCATCTTCGATTTCTACATTAAATGGACATGCAGGAGTAGTAAGCTCCAAAGTGAATTTTAAATTATTATCATTAAGCTCAAGGTCTTTGATCATTCCCATAGATACAATATCTTTTTTTAAATCAGGATCAATTACAGTACTAAGTTTTTCTAAAACTTGATCAATTCCGACCATTGGGTCAAAAAGTCACTTTACATTATTTAAACATAGGTCATCTGGTTAAAAAAAACATCAATTAATTGAAAAAATACACAAAATATTACTCAAATCAAGCGTGAATTACCCAAAGATTCATAAATTCAAAATCAAGAAAAAATACAGTTGTTTTCTATATCTACCCTAGTTGATGTTGTTAGGATTCCTCCAAGCTTATTTGGGACAGCTCTCAAAAAGGCAGCAACAAACATTCTCAAAGACAAGTATGAGAGCATGATTAATGCTGAATTAGGATACATCATTATGATTTTAGATGCCAAAGTAGATGAGATGGGAAAGATGATTGCCGGAGACGGTGGAACTTTTCATAAAGTCGAATTTGAAGCATTGACATTTTATCCAAAACTCCAAGAAATTGTTCAAGGAGAGATTGTAGACATTACAGACTTTGGTGCATTTGTACGAATTGGTCCAACTGATGCATTGTTACACTTATCACAAGTTATGGATGATTATCTAAAGAGTGATGTAAAATCTGGAATGATCTTGGCTAATCAAAGTGGTAGAACATTAAAAGTTGGCTCCACATTAAGAGCAAGAATTACAGCAGTCTCACTAGGTAAAGCTGCTGCAATGGGAAAGATTGGAATTACATGCAGACAACCATTCCTTGGCGCTGATGCTTGGATTGAAGAAGAGATCAAAAAATCCAGTGGTGGCTCTGACTCTAAAGAAGCTAAAGTAGAGGCAAGTTAAATGGCTCGAGAAATGGCTTGTAGAAAATGCAAGTTTGTAACAACAGGTAAAGTATGTCCTGTTTGCAAATCATCTGATTTAACACCTGATTGGAGTGGAATTGTACTAGTAGTTGATCCTACAAATTCTCAAGTTTCAAAGACACTTGGAATTAAACAAAAAGGCAAATACGCAATCAAGGTTACGTAAATTTCTAAATCTTTAAAATCAGACTTTATTATATTATCACATGTCATTTAATTCTAAAAAACAATTAATGGAATTTTTATCTGAAGATATTGGAAAAGGCGACATTACTAGTTCTCTATTACCTAAAAAAAATATCACTGCAAGAATAATTTCAAGGGAAAATGCAATTGTTGCAGGGACAAAATACGCTCAAGATATTTTCAAACTAAAAGGATGCAAGACAATAATTGTGAAAAAAGATGGGTCCAATGTAAAGCCAAATGACACAATATTGAAGATATCAGGAGATGCTGGGAAAATACTCACATGTGAGAGAACTGCGCTTAATTTGCTTACAAGAATGAGTGGTATTGCGACTCAGACAGATTATTTGGTGAAAAAAATTGCAAATAAAAAGACAAAACTCTATGCAACAAGAAAGACTGCACCAGGTCTGAGATACTTTGACAAAGAGGCAGTAGAGATTGGTGGAGGCAAGAAACACCGATTAAGATTAGACGAGATGGTGATGATTAAAGACAATCACATTGCAGTTTCAGATTCATTGTTATCTTTGATAAAGAGTGCAAAAAGAAAATACAAGAAATTTGAAGTTGAAGTTGAGAACACTGCAGATGCAGTGTTGGCTGCAAGAGAAGGTGCTACAATAATTATGTTAGATAATTTTTCGCCAGAGCAAATTAAAAAAACAATTCAAGTTCTCAAAGATCTGAAATTGCGAGATGGAGTGTTACTTGAGGCATCAGGTGGAATCAATTCAAAGAACATTGCAAGATATGGTAAAACTGGCGTGGATATTATTTCAGTTGGAAGCATAACAAATTCAGTCAAGGGAATTGACATGAGTTTGGAAGTTTGATTATTGTGAATTGATTTTAGATAATAGTTCGGATACTGCTTTATTTTTTGGATCAATTTCTTTAATTTTATCACAGCATGAAATTGCTTGCTTGTTTTCGCCCAGAAAATAATGAGCGTTTGCCTTTAGTATCAACACATCAATATCATAGGTGCCAATCTTCAGAGATTTTTGAAAATATGAAATTGCAGTGCTGTATTTATTTTTCATATAGTATATTCCACCTACAATAAAGAGGACGTCGTTTTCTTCAGGAACTTTTTGTAGAATTTCAGCGCCCATTTTCAAGGCTTCATCGTATTGTTTTTTCTTTACTAGTTTTCGTAATTCCTTCTTTTTTTGGGAAATTTTAGGCTCGTTGTTTTTTGATTTTTTTCCAAACAAATCAAATCATATCAGAATATGCTTTGTATAAAATCTACTTTTTACCTTAGAGACATTAAAAATATCTAATTTTTATCATAATGTCTAAGCGAGTTTTTTTCTACCGAATTGGAATTTTTCCAGTCTCCACCAATCTTCATTTCTTTTGGTGGCAAGATTTACATCTTCTTTATCTTCAGTTTTGCCCATGTTAGTAAATACACTAAATTCCTAATAAAGACAATGTAACATTGTTAAGCAATTCTTTATTTATCAATGACAATATTTCTATCATGCCAAAAATCACACAGTCAAATACGGTCAGTTTTCTTGGATTAAAACTAATACGACTTGGAAACAATATTTTGTATCTTAAATTTTTAAAGCCAGTAATTATCACATAGATTTAATGGAAAAAATTTGTTGGGAGAATTCCAATTACAATGATGCCGACGTAGTCATAATTGGAATTCCTGATGAATCGCAATCTCATTCTATTAGAGAAGGGACATCAAAAGCTCCGGAACAAATAAGAAAAATATCAAATGTCATGGATTCTTACAAAAGAGATGAAATAAAATCTGTAGGATATCCATTAAACGGAATTTCAAAGAAGGTTTTTGATTATGGTGATATAACAAGACAGCAAATTCCAGAGACATTTCAGAAGATGATCAGGGATTCTAAAATTCCCATATCAATTGGTGGAGACCACTCACTAAGTGCAGCAATAATAAAACAATTTACAAAATCAAATAAGATATCGCTTGTGTATTTTGATGCTCATCCAGATTTTGTTACATCTACAAAAAATTACTATGGGTCTGTTTTTGGAGATGTATCTGAATTCATAGATTTGCAATCAAGTATTCAGATTGGAGTGAGAACTCCAGAGCAAGAAGAGATTGACAATCTAAAAGAGGCTCAAATTATGGTTATTTCGCCTTTTGATATTGCAGAAAAAGGAATTTCAAAAATTTCTCAACAAATAACTGATGTTCTTGGAAATAATGTCTATGTTTCATTTGATATGGACTGTATAGATCCTTCGCACGCACCAGGTGTTTCTGTTCCAGTACCAATGGGGATATCCAGTCTTGATGCTGTTTTTCTTCTCAAACAAATTGCAAGAAGAGGAATAGTGGGAATGGATATTGTAGAAGTGTGTCCATCATATGATGTCAATAATAGGACATCTCATCTTGCATCAAGAATGATCGGTGAGGTAATCTCATCACTAAAATAATATTGTGACTTTAAATTCATCAAATCACAACAATAGTCATGTTTGAAAATGAATACACTTGGGGAAAAGCACTCAGCAATGGAAAGGTAGTAGAGTTTAACAAAAATTTTGAATATGCAGTAGAATCAGTAAGAAAACAATTTGGAAAAAAATATCCATGTATAATTGATGGTAAAAAAATATTTGCTGATGAGACATTTGATGTGAAATCACCTTCAGACACTAGACTAGTACTTGGAACTTTTCCGAAACTCAGTGAATCACAGACCAAAGAAGCAATACTAGCTGCAAAAAATGCTTTTTCAAAATGGAGTCATACTTCTTATCAAAAAAGATCTGAGATCTTCAAACAAACAGCAGACGAGTTTTCTAAAATTAAATTTGAGTTAGCTGCATGGATGTCTTTTGAAAATGGAAAAACGCGAATTGAGGCAATAAACGATGTAGATGAAGCAATTGATTTTATGCGATTTTATTCATTTCAGCTTGAAAAAAATGAGGGATTTTGCAAGCAAACACCGCATCCAAATCCACATGAAAAAACAATGACGGTTCTAAAACCATATGGAGTATGGGGAATTATTGCGCCGTTTAACTTTCCATCTGCAATTGCAATAGGAATGACAACGGGAGCATTGCTTACGGGCAATACTGCTGTGCTAAAACCTGCTAGTGCAACTCCGTTATCATCATATTTTTTTGTGCATAAAATTATGGAAAAAATGCCACATGGTGCCATCAACTTTGTTACAGGAGAAGGAGGAATAGTTGGAAAAGCACTCATTGAAAGTAGTGATGTGGATGGTATTGCATTTACGGGTTCTCAGACAGTAGGGATGAGTAGCTTTAAAAAATTCACTAGTGTTGCAGCAAAACCGTTTATTGCAGAAATGGGAGGAAAAAACCCCGTCATAGTTACAAAAAATGCAAATTTAGACAAGGCATCTGAGGGAGTAATGCGTGCAGCATTTGGCTTTGGAGGGCAAAAATGTAGTGCTTGCTCTAGAGTTTATGTCCAAAAAGATATCGCAGAAGAGTTTATCAAAAAACTAGTTGAAAAGAGTAAATCCATCAAAGTGGATATGCCATGGTCTGCAGATACGTTTTTGGGTCCAGTGATCAACAAAGAAGCTGTATCCAAATTCGATAATGCAGTCGAACTTGCAAGAAAAGATGGCAAGATAATTTTAGGAGGTAGCAAAATTGAAGACTCTGTTCACAGTCATGGCTACTTTGTTCAGCCAACAATTGTAACTAATCTTCCAAAAGATCACAAACTTGTAACTGAGGAATTGTTTTTGCCATTTTTATGCATAGATACGTATGATGATTTTGATGAAGCAATCAAGATGGCAAACAAATCAGAGTACGGACTTACTGCAGGAATATTCTCTGAGGACAAAAATCAGCTAGATGAATTTTTTGAAAAGATTCAAGCAGGAACAGTATATGCAAACAGAGAATCCAGTGCAACAACTGCTGCTTTGGTTCAAAGTCAACCTTTTGGTGGATGGAAGAGCTCTGGCATTACGGGAAAAAGTGCTGGAGGTGAATATTATTTGCAACAATTTTTGAGATCACAGACTCAAACTTTGTGTGATTGAATAAATGAGCTTCCCAAAAGAAGTATGTTTCTTTTTCTTTCACGTAGTCTCCTAATTGAATATGGTAACCAGTTTGTTCCGTATGGGATATAATCAGATACTATGAATCCTTGTTTGAGTAGGTCTGGTTTTAATTCATCTCGAATTCCTTTTAAAAGTTGAAACTCAAATTTTTTCGGATATTTTTTTGACAGTGAAATAGCAGCGGTTATTAATTTTGAATCATGTGTTGCAATTCCAAATTCATTTGCGTCTTTAAACAAGGATTTCATGATGTTTAGATAATTTTCATCCACTTCTTTTCTTGTCTTAAATGCAATTTTGCTGTTTTCTCGGTATGCACCTTTTACAATTCTTATCTTGGCTCCCTGTCTGACAAGGTCCCTAATGTCTTCAGAACTGCGTTTGAGGTTAGCCTGAATTGCGATGCCTACTCTTTCATATCTTGAAAACAAGTCATAGTACAATTCTATTGTATCATCTGTATGATCTGAGGATTCCATGTCAATCCATACAAACACGTTGGATTTTGATGCAAAATCAATTAATTTCTCAAAACTTGCAAGACACGTCTTTTTGTTTATGGACATTCCAATTTGAGTAGGTTTTACTGAGATGGACCCTCTTACATTCCATTTCCTAAATGAGGAGATGATTTGTTCATAGTCAAGAATTGTTTTTTCAATGGTAGTTTGGGTCTTGTTGTATTCTCCTAATTTGTTGATTATTGCATTTCTTCCATTTTTGTATGCATCTTTTGCAGATTTTAGAGCATCATCGATAGTATCTCCAGCAATCCATTGTTTTGCAAATTTAAAGAGGATTTTTTCCATCATTTTTGTAGTGTTTGGTTTTAGTGTTTTAGACATGATTAATTATAAAATAAGTATACACTCATTTATTATAATAATGCAGAAGCAGATCTAGGAAAAACACTGCCGTGTCTTAGGCAGAAATGAAAACTAGAACGGAGGTATGGAATTAGTGGTCTTTCCTTGGAGTAGATACTTGCGCTTCTGCATCTACATATATTTTTGATTTTATTATTTAGGTGATGCTTAACATTGTTAGTTATTGAAAGTATGGATCAGATTTCATTCTGACGATCAGAAATTAGACTGATCAATGTTTAGTAATTGATTATAAGCAAAATGCAATATAATATGTGAAGTATGATGTCAAATTCAAAACAATTTGCTATTGTGGATACACTTTGCAACAAAATATGCAATGAATCAAAAATAAGATTTTGCGGAGTCATAAATGCAATGGGTAGACTCGTTTCAGGAAGTTTTAGAGATGGCATACTGCCACTGGATACGGATCAGCAAAGGCAAATGTTGTACATGCAATCAAAGTTAGAATTATCAATGAAGAATGAATTTAACGCAAATCTGGGACACGTTAATTACATTCTCACATACAGAGACAATCTGGTCATAATCAACATACCAATAAAGAATCAGGATTACCATATTTTGATATCTGCAGAAAGGATTGCAGACGTACAAAAGATTGCAGAAAGGACAATTAGGTTATTTGAAGATGATAGTATTTTTTCAAATAAGAATAATCAAAATATCATAGAAAAAGATAATCTAACTGTTAAAAATTAAATTTTCCATATTTTTTAAATTGTATAAAGTAGATTAGCTAATTGCGAGCATTCTTTCTATTGCCAATCTTGCCTTGTCTGCAATCTCTTTTGGTACGACGACTTGATTTTTCTCTTGGACCAGTGCATTGTACACTTTGTCCAGTGTGATCATCTTCATGTATTGGCATTCTGCTTTCTCAGATGCTGGGATGAATGTTTTGCCTGGATTTTGTTGTCTCATTTTGTACAAGATTCCAGTCTCAGTTGCAACTACAAAGTTTTTTGCATTTGATTTTTGCACATGATTTAGCATTCCCTCAGTGGATAGGATTGAGACTTTGTTATTATCAAAACTTCCAGTGGCAGCATCATACATCATTGGAGTGGTACAGCTGCATTCAGGATGAATTAAAAATTCTGCATCTTGGAGAGAGTCTAATTTTTTTGTAATGTCTTCAGGTTTGATACCTGCATGAACGTGGCACTCGCCAGCCCATATGAACATGTTTTTTCTTCCAGTGACTTTGGCAACATAAGAGCCCAAAAACATGTCAGGCAAAAACAATATTTCTTTATCAGCAGGAATTGCTTTTACTACATTTACAGCATTTGCTGATGTGCAACAATAATCTAACTCTGATTTTATTTCTGCAGTTGTATTGACATAACCTACCGTAATTGCACCAGGATGTTGTTTCTTCCAGTTTCTTAATTCATCCACAGTAATAGAATCAGATAGAGAACATCCTGCTTGCAAGTCAGGAATCAAAACTTTTTTGTCAGGACAAATAATTGCAGCAGTCTCTGCCATAAAGTGGACACCACAAAACAGAATTGTTTTTTGTGATACTTTGGCAGCTTGTCTTGATAGTCCCAAAGAGTCGCCTGTAAAATCTGCAACATCTTGAACGTCTGGAATTTGATAATTATGAGCCAAGATAACGACGTCTTTTTCCTTTTTGAGACGCATGATTTCATCTTTGAGACTAGATTGTTGGACTAACATTTACCAACACGCTTTGCATGTGAAAGTGATTTAAAGAATAAGATCAAGTCTGGATTATTCTAAAAAATACACAATTATGGCAATTCTTGCCATATTACGTACCGATTGAAATTCCACTGGAGCAGTATTTTCTCAGAGTTTCAATTGCAGATAAAATTGCTAGTTTGCTAGTCTTTGGATTTGTTTCATCTGGAACATTTTCCACAGATATGTTCATCTTGCCAAATTTTCCTTGGGCCATTATGTTGTGAGTGTTTTTGGCAGTGTTTGGGTCTGCGACAATTTTTACCATGGTTTTTTCACTTCCCAATCCTGCCAAACTAAGTAGTGCTGCAACGTTGATGTTTGCAGGAAATAGTGATACTGCTTGTTTTGCGGTTCCTTCAAAGATAGTTGTAATGGTAGAAATTTTTTCTAAATCAATATTTGATGTCTCAAAGAATTTTGCACCTTTGAGTGATCTTGGATGTTTGGTAGTAGTTAGTGTGACAGAGTCTAATTGTTCACGTACTGATTTTAGTGCATCAAGTCCTGCAATTGCACCGGATGGCAGATAGATTGTTTTTTGAAAGTGTTCACATGCTTCAGATAATATATCAAAGATAGATTCATCAAGTAAAGCACCTACACTCATTATCATTAGATCTCTTTTGTTTTGCAAGACACTGTGTGCAACGTTTCTGACTGCCTCTTGAGATGCAGCTTCTACAATGATATCAACTTGGTGAGAGGATAAGAGATGAGGGTTTTCAACTATTACTGGTTTGTTTTTTAATTTTGCAACTAAATTAGATGACGCGTCTTTAGAATAATCATACACATGAGTTAGCACACCTGGAATTTTTCCTGAATCAATTGCAAGTGCAATTTGAGTGCCGATTGCACCGCATCCCAATAGTCCTATTTTTTTCATGTAACTATACTGAGAATAATCACTTAATTAATTCTAGTCCATGGTTTGACATAAAGTATTCCAACAATAGAGATCCCCAAAATTACAATTGAGATTGCTCCAAATTCTGGAATAACTTGGGTTCCGACAATTTCAATATGTTTTGCATCTTTAGGAATCATCATACCTATTGCATAATCTTGAGGAAATTTAGTGAGGTCATATTGTGTATCAACACCGTCGATGGATAGTTGATACTGAGCATTTTCAGCAGAGAGTACTTCAAGTGGCAGTCGTAGCCAAAAGACACTGTTGGATGGAACGCTATCCATTGTTATTTCGAGGGATTTTCTTTCTGCATTGATATTCATGGAAGATAGTTTTGGTAGATTTTCACCTACTTTGTTTACATCAACTTCCATACTTCCGTGATACCCATAGTAGATATCATATGATTTTTCATCCACCTTTAGGGTGTATTTTTCAGATGAGAGTTGAGCGATATCCGGGTATTGTGCAAAAGCATCATTATCAAAAATGTGGCTTCCAAAAGCAATTCCGGTTGGAATCAACACTAATGGAATAATTGCAAATAAAAGCAGATTCAAATTGTTTCAATGTTAATTAACAGTAATCAGATATAATTAATGAGTAAATTATCGACTCTGATAATTTACTTTGAGGATAATTTATCATCAATCTATTTATGATAAAAAATCAATAATAAAACTATGAATTTTGATTTAAAAAATAAAGTGTTGTTAGGAAGTATCATATTTTTGGCATTAACTCTAGTGCTGGTTTTGGCAAATCCTGTAAATGCAGATGTTGAATCGCCAAAAAAACAGATGAAGCGTGGTATTGCGCCTGAAGATGTTACTTGTAAGGCAGATTATAGTTTAGTTATTAGAAACAATGGATATCCCATTTGTGTCAAATCTACAACTGCCCAAAAATTAGAAAAGATGGGACTAGGAGTAACAATAACTAGAGAAGAAAAGAAAATCATCTCAACAGACGAAACTCAGGGATCAAATGCAGAGATCCCAATTAAAGACCTGCAAAAAACTCAAACCAGTAC
>DATIFS010000085.1:0-3730 GCA_035455105.1 Nitrosarchaeum sp. | reverse complement strand
GATAATAATTTTTCTGGTTTTTCAGATCCCCCTGCAGCTAAAATATCTATATATGAAGGAACAAAACTTGATCCTTCTTTTTTGTATCTCTGAAATAGTGACAATGCAAGTAAATTTCCAAATGAGTAAGCATAACAGTAGAACGGTGAATGGTAAAAGTGAGGAATGCAACTCCATTCAATTGCAAAATCGTCTGAAACATCAATAGAGTTGCCAAACTGCTCTTTGAGATTTTGGATGTATGTCTTTGAAATTTCATCAACAGTAGTACCATTTCCAATTTGTTGATGTGCTGCCACTTCAAAAATTGTAAAATATGCTTGTCTCATAATTGTAGCATACAGATCATCGATTTTTTCTGAGAGCATTATTTTTTTCTCATCATCTGTTATTTTGCTTGATAAATTATCATACAACAAGAGCTCTGAAAAAGTGGATGCTGTCTCAGCTAATGGTAATGGTGCCTCTTGGACTAAAATTGATCTATTCTGTGCAGATTGACTGTGTACTGCATGACCAAGCTCATGAGCTAAAGTGAACACGTCTCTCGTCTTTCCAGTAAAATTGACTAGTACATATGGTGTAATCTTTGGAGTCAGAGTACTACAAAATGCGCCATCTCTCTTTCCTGCTCTAATTGATGAATCCACGTGTTTCTCGTCAAATACCTTTTTAGCAAACTCTTCTAATTTTGGACTAAATCTTCTTAGTGACTCAAAAACAAGTTTCACTGATTTATCATATTGGTAATTTTTTTCTTTAATGTTGGCAGCTGCTGGAGCATATAGATCGTACCTGCGCAACTTTTTCATTTTTAGTAATTTTGCCTTTTGTATGAAGAATTTTTGAAATACAGGGGAATTTTTTCTACATACTGCAAGAAGTGATTCTATGGTTTTATCATCAACATCGTTTGCAATATTTCTCATTGAGATTGGGGATTTGTAACCACGAATATCAATCCCTTCGTCTTTCCAGTTCAAAACAATGTTTTGGTAAATCTCTCCTATCACACCTTTGTTTTCTGTATATTTTGTAAGAATTGTTTTGTATGCTGTCTCTCTTGTTTTTGGATTTGTACTTCTAATGTAGTTTGTAATTTCTTCACGTGTCATCTTTTTTATTTTATTGCCAACTTTCATTTTGTACTCATATGCACTAGTCATCTTATCGAAAAGCTTCACTAGAGCAGAAATTCCTGTGACATCCAAAGTATTGATGATTTTTTCTTCAGGTTCTGAAAGTGCATATTTTGCAAACAACCTTTTATGATTAAGATACTCTGAGAGTTCTCCTGAATCTTTAATCAATCTTTTTGCATTTTTATCATCGACTTTAGTTTTCCACCACAGATCAAAAAATAATATTTTATTGGAAATCTCTGACCCTAGTTTTGACATTCTTGTCATAAGTGATGTGGCTTCATCTGATTGTGTATTTGCTGAATACAATAATGATGCATATCCGCCAATTCGGTTCATTTTTTCAGAGATTTTTTCAACTTCATGCAAAATACTCATAAACTCTTTTGATGACATTTTTGGATTTAGTTTAGTTTTTATCTTTTCAAATTTTATGGCCAAGCCTTCTAAATCTCTAATTTGTTTTTGAAATTCAGGACTCTTAGTGTCTTTGACCAACTCTGATAGGTCCCATCTATCAAGTTTGTATTCTGACATATGATTAACTTATTTTGTAACTATTAAAAAATGCATGCTCAAATAATGGAAAATTCGACAATTTTTAATGTCTAGTATTTTTTCAAAGTGTCTTTGTATCTTTTGATGGATTCTACTATGATCTCTTTTGCATCTTTAGCTCCTTTCCATCCTAAAATCTCCACTTTTTTTCCTTCCAAATCTTTGTAAACTTGAAAAAAGTGTCCAATCTCTGAGCGATAGTGGTCTTCAATATCTGTAATGTCGACAGTGTGAAGATACCTAGGATCATTTGTTGAAACACAGATGATTTTATCATCTGGATTTCCATCATCTTTCATTTGTAGTAGTCCTATAGGCCTTGCCTCAATTAGTATGCCTGGATATGTAGAATTTGTTACAAGTACTAGTGCATCAAGTGGATCTCCATCCTCTGATAATGTTTGGGGAATAAGACCATAGTCTCCTGGATAATGAAATGGTGAAAATAACACCCTGTCTAGTTTTATCATGTTGTGTTTTTTATCATATTCATACTTGTTCATAGAGCCTTTGGGAATCTCAACTATCACATTAATTATTTCTGGAATATCTACACCTGATTCTATATCGTGCCAAAAATTTTTACTCATCTAATCTTGTTCTGATACAATCTGTATATGAATTCTATTACTTTTTTTTGATAAATTTTGAATATACTGCCTATGATTTGTTGTGAATCACTTTGAAAATCTTTACTGTGTATTTTCCTTCAAAGATATCTGTTATCTTTCCTGTGTTTTGATCAGTATTTCTTATTTTGAATTTGTATTCATAAGAGCCATCTCCTTTTACTTTAACTTGTGCTACATGAACTGGTTCACCTTCTTTGAAAAATTGAATTATTACAGGATATCTTTCAACATAGTCTGAAGGTCCACCTTTCACCATTCCCCATACAAGTTCTTTATTTTTTGGAATGTCCATTATGGAGCTAGTCTTTTCAAGGCTGATCTTATCATTAATTGGAGTAATAGTAATTGTTTCAGATGATTCTGCATGGGCTACCGTATTTGGAAGAATTAGCAATAAAGTAATGGCCATAATGACAGGGCCTCCCAACATCAAACTTGTTTTAATTGCCAATTTCTATTTCATGTGTATCATTTGTACTAAAAAATTTATCTCTGACGTATATGATTTAATACATGTCTTCTTGACTCTTATTTCAATTAAACATTAAATATCATTTCAAGAAATCAGCAGTTAAATTTTAAGCTCTGAAAAATTAGCACTCATATGAGTAATGTAAAGCAAATAATGAAAAAACCGATAACCATTGAAAATACTGCTTCACTTTTTAAAGCCATGAATCGCATGACTGATTCAAAAATTAGTCGTATTCTCACTACAAATGAATCTGGGGACATTGTGGGAATTATAACTGAAAAAGATCTTGGATTTTTTTTACTAGTTAATTCATCTGAAAAAAATCTAAATGAAATACCTGTATCTGAAATAGAAAAACATCTCATTCAGGTAAACGAGTCTACTCCAATTGAAGATGTGGCACATATTATGAATACTGAAAACATAGGCTCTGTCGGTGTGTCTTTTTCAGATACTGTTGGAATTGTTACAAAGACTGATCTTGCTCACTATTACATTCAAAATTATGTTGGCAAGTACAGAGTTGGTGATGTGATGACTGTCTCTTACTCTTCAATGTATTTGGATGATCCACTATACAAATTAGTTTCAAAAATGATTGAAGACAAAGTATCTAGATTAATTATAAAAAATAATCAAAATGAAGCCAAAGGCGTTGTTACTTTTCGAGATTTATTTAGGGTGTCAATGACTATGGGTAACACTCATGATGTCGTGGATAATTCTGATCCTATGATCTCTGTAATTTTTCCTAGAAAAGGATTTTTGACTTCAAGTGGATTTGGGGGGAGCATTCTTGCAAAAGATGTCATGACTCCCAATATCGTATCTATTGACTATAACGATGATCTAGTTATGGCTTGCACTGAAATGATTGATAATAATGTCAATGGCATAGGTGTTTTAATTAATAATCAGTTATC
>DATIFS010000084.1:0-6983 GCA_035455105.1 Nitrosarchaeum sp. | reverse complement strand
CCTCATAACCAGGAATTGTATACTCTACATTCAAATCTCCAAAAATTGAACTTCTTTCTTCAGGAAATATATGAAAATCTTCACGAGGTTTTGATAATATAGCTTCCAAATCTACGATGATATTATCAGATTCAGATTGATCTTCAAATTCAATTTCGAATGCTTGAGAAGAATAATAAACATCTCTTAATGTGGATGATTTTTTTTCTTGTGTTAATCTGTTGGCAAAAAATGCTAACCACATTAATTGTGTGAACGATCTTAGTTGAGAAGAATTTCTTGAGCTTCGCAGTGCTGCAGAATTTCCTAAAATATATTGTCGGAGTTTTTTATCATAAACAATATTACTTACAGATCTACTAGGAATTGAAAATTTTGGAAATTGTCCATTATTTAGATCATCATAAACTTTGGCACCATGATCTTTTAGAATATCTATGATATTTTGCTGTTTTTCAATTGCTTTTTTCTTACGATCTTTAATCTTGTTTGTCGTCAACTATGTTCTCCTCTTCTAATAATTTCTTATAATTTGGTTCTTTAGTCTTTCCAGAGAGTTCAGTACAAAACTGTGCAATTAATGGAAGATATTTTGCGTATAGATTTGCTCTCTTTTTTGCCATTTCAGCTTGACCTCGTTTAGACATGTATGCTGCAAGCTTTCTTGACAAAAATTGCAATCCTAACCTTAATTCACGTTCTATTTCCTGTCTGTCTGCGACATTTTCTTTTCCAACAGTCTTGTAAGGAATTCTGGTAGAACAGATATGAGATACAATTACAAATGGTGGATCACCTTTGACTTTGTATCTAGTCCAATCAGTGTCATTTACTACTTTTAGAACTACATCACTACCTTCATCATAAAGCAGTGGGATTCGGTTTGCATAACGGTAGACATGTGGGCCACCAGGGCGTATTTCGCCACCATATGCAATACCCATTTCGACAATAAATGGAAATCCAGAATAAGCCGAAGCTGGACGTTGTATGACTGCACAGAAATCAGGTTTAAAGAATTTCTTCATTCCTTTTTCAAGCGGTTCTTCACCTAATGGTGCTAAACAACTTGGATCAGGTGATAAAAAATCTTCAAATTTCTGTAGTGAGTCACTAAGTTTTACTAATTCTTCGTTTGTCATAGAACCCATTCGTTTTTCAGGTTTGAATCCTGCAAACTCTGCAAACTTTACAGCTGTTGAAGGTCCAATTCTTTGAAATCTTTTTGTTAAAAATGTAGTTAATGTTTCTCCTTGTACAGTACCAGTTAATTGTTTATAATATGGATTTTCAGGATCCATATCTACAGATTTAGATTGTGAATCACCAAAATCCCAGAAATATAATTTTTTATTTGGTACATCGATATCTTCAATTCGAATTTTATTTAGTTTATCAAAATCCATTTCAAGAAAAGACATCAAAGAAATCACAACTCTTACAGGTCTAGAAAGAGTTTTCCAGCGTTTTTTTGCTTTATCCATTATTCCAGTAAATGAAAGATTTTTTATTGATAGTCCTAAATCTTTTCTAACTTTTTCAATCATTGCATCATCAATGTTTGGAATTTCAAATTGAGATTCAACCATCATACGTCTAATTGTTTCAACATCAATACCATGTGCATGAGGTCTAATTATTGTTGGAGCAGGCGGCATTTCATTTACAATTTTAGAGTAGTGAAATTTTTCACCTTTAGGATCATCAAATGTAATTGTTGCGTATGGAGTAATCAGTGATGTTTCATAAACATAATCTTTGATTTTTGAACCTGCTTTTGCATAATCACCTTCCAGACAAATGCTAACTGAAAGACCTCGTTTTGTTACTTCTTTAGTATTATGTTTTAGAATGACTGGTTTATTTTTTTGAATATCTAATAACAATTCAAATTCATCTTGTATTTTTCCATCAGTTGAACTTTTAACATAAACTGGTTTGTTTGTGGTAATTTGACCATAAAGAATTGCCATTGTTGCACCAAGACCAAACATTCCACGTGCCTGTTTTAATCCAAATTTAGAGCCATAAAGCACAGTTCCAAATGCTAATGGAACGTGTTTTGATTCTATTCCAGGTCCATTATCTTTAACAGTTAAAATGTATGGTTTTGGGTCTTGTTTTTCAGGATCCACTGCTTTTATAGACATATGAACATCTGGAAAGATCCCTTTTTGATCACATGCGTCAAGAGAGTTTTCTACAAATTCGCGTACTGCAGTATACAAAGATCTAGTAGGATTACTAAAACCAGCTAGATCTCTATTTCTATAGAAAAACTCACTTGGTGAGATTTGATTAAATTTTTCTTTAATAGTAGACATCTTGATTTTCCCACAATTGCATTTTTTCTTGTTTGTTTTTTCTGTTGGCTGCTTCTAATTTATTGTAAACAGACCCATGTATACTTCCATTTGAAATTGAAGATATTGCATCTACAACTAATCTTAGTTTACTAGTATCACCAATTATTGAAACAGTCTTCCCATAAACAGAAATATGAGTTCCAGTTAAATTTTCCATATTTTTTCTTGCCTTACCACCTTCTCCTATAATTCTCCCTTTTATCCTTTCAATATTTGCATTTGATTTTCCTGCAAATTCTCTTAAATCGATAACATGTAATGCATTTTCACCCTTTAGTAAATTCAATGCATTATCAGGAGAAAATCCTCTACCTATTGCAATTACGATTTCCATAGCTTTGAATGGTTCAATATCTTCAACATTTCCATTTGATGTAATAAAAACTTCGCCTGTTTCTCCATTTATATCTAAACTGACATGACAAAGTTCTTCAATCTTTGATTTTATATTTCCAGATTTACCAATCAGTACTGCTATTCGATCATTTGGAATTCGAAGTATTTTTTCAAAGCTCATTTTACAATATCCTTAAATATTTTATTTGGGTCTTCAACGGAGATTCCTCGTTTAGAAAAGAATCTGGTGATATTATTAATATCTCTTTTAAGAAATTCTTGAGCATTAGGGTGTCTTAGATCAACTGCAGAACCAAGATCAAAAAGGACTAATCCCTTAGAGGTTTTAAAAATATTATATTCAGAATAGTCTCCATGAACAAGTTTAGCTTTTTGATATAATCGTGTAATTATAGAGATTGCTTGAGAATAATCATTTTCATCAACTTCTGAATCAAGTAAAATCTTTGCAGGTGTGCCATTTTCACCAATAAAGTCTAGAGCAAGCACGTTATTTGTTAGGTATAGTGGTCTAGGCACTGGAATCCCACATTTGTAACATTGCGTTAAATTCCTATATTCTTTTTTTGCCCATAGATAGATAAGATTTTTTGTTCCTCTTTTCAATTTTGAGAATCGTGGATCTCCAGTTATGTATTGTTCTCGTTTTTTAAAATTTGATGTACTTATCAAGTAAATTTTTAATGCAACATTATTATTTTTTTCATCTACAGCCCAGAAAAGAACAGATTCTTTTCCTGCACTTACAGGACCATTGACATATGCAATAATATGATCTGTGATCATTTTGTAAAGTGTCATTACAGTGGGTTTATCTAAAACTTCATTGATCACCTTACCTTTTTTGAATCCATCTTCTAAACCACCTCTTTTAGATTTAGAAATTAGTTTATTGTCAACTTTTGATTCTATTTTTCTACTCAAATCATCATATAGCAAATCATCAGACATTAGATCATCAGAATTCATATCATCAGACAATGGATATTGTTGATAATACTAGATAAAAGAGATTTCCTTTATTGTGTTTACAAATTAATATTATCATAGAATCAACATAGTCTAGATGTATTTGTAATTTAAACACATTACATTTTAAAAACAATTAAGAAAGGTATTCCAGAAATTTTTTTTACTCCATTTTCTGAACCAATTCCAAGTTCTAATGAAAGTGAAATGGTGTTTTTTCCAACCATGTTAATAATAGTTGAATTCTCAAGTAACTTTTTAGCTTCATCTTTTTCAATTATGTGATCACCATAATAGCTCTCACTAATTTTCATTGTCAATTCATTCTGAATAATATTTTTTCCTAGAAGTTCTGCATCACAAATATTCAGCATTAAGTTTTTTTGATATTCAGTAATTTTTACCGAGAACCTCATTACGCATATTTACCTTTTAAAGTGGATTTTGCACCGCATGCTTCACAAATCAAAAATGAGATCCTATTTTCTTTCAAAATTTTAGTATCAGGACTTTTACAAGTATGACACTCAAGATAATCCTTAACATAAATTTGAAAAAGACGGGTAAAATCATCAGGAGCTCTTCTTCCTACAAACATTGCTTTATCACCTGAACGTTCAGCTGGGACTGCAAATTCTTTAGAGAGGTATTGAAGGACTTTATCAGGATCGCGACGAAGAACTTTTGGAAATTCAGAAAAATTACGTAGAAAAGTTTTCTGTCCTTCCCACATTACATCAACAACTGGTAATTCAAATCTAGTATTAGATACTTTTTTAGAATTACCTAGCTTATTTTGAATTCTTTTAAGTAGAGTTTCATAGTCGGATTTAGCCACTGAAAAATTGTGTATACTGTACCCTATATTGGTTTTTGAAAAAGAGGAATCGTGTGGATTTTGTAGGCCTACATCTTCCCTATTCGGAAGACATTAGTTCCACATGTTGGACATGTGCCTTTAACAGCAGGACGTCCATTTTTTAGTTTAGTTTCTTTGGGATCTTTGACTTCCCTTTTAGCTCTGCATTTTACGCAATATGCTTCTACCATTCTAGAAAATGTCGTACTTGGTGGTATTTAGGAAGAGCCTGTGAAAAATATTTAACTACAGACTAGATGTGTGTAAATTTTTTTATACGGTAAAAATGAAATATTATAAATAATATTAATAAATATTACAATTCTTTTAATATTTTTGATAAAAATTATAACAGGATCTGTTTTTTTTAACATTTATTCAACATTAGGCAATATTTTGGAAAGTTCACCAGTTATAAACACCATTATTCAGTAATAACAAAATGGCATCTAAAAAAGGAGTTATAATTACAGGTATTATTTTAGCGGCAATTACAGCAGCAAGTTTTCTCTTTTGGATAATACCTCAAGAAAATCCATCAACTTTGGTAGTATCAGACTATGAAAATTATCTTGACGGAGTAAAGAAAATTCATCAGGTTTTACGAGAAGATATTGAAACAGAATTTCAAGATCTTTTGAATGGGAAAACTACCCCTGATGATTATATAAAAATGGCAGATACTACATCTTCACAGGTTACTGTTCAGATTAGTGAATTCGTAACATCAAAACCATCAGAAAAATGGCAAGAAAGTTACATTAACTATATGGAGGCTCTGAAAAAATTCAATTCATACATAATAGAAACCAAAGTTGCCGCAAGTATGTTAAAAGAAGGTCAGAATAATACTGAGATCATACAAAAAATAGAATTATTAAAGTTAGAATCACAAGAATTAATCAATAAATCAGACAAGGCAAGACCTTAGGCTCAAAACAGAAGTATAATATTTTTAAAAGTTGGAAATCGTTAAAAAGCAACATAACAGTTAGAACAAATAATGTCTCAGAGCTCAGACAAGGTAGAAAAAGAAGTTAATGCATCTACAGCTAACAAGTTACTGGTAATTTGTGTCGATAGAGATAACGACATAGGTGAAAAAGCTGGCATTACAACACCTGTTATTGGAAGAAATGCATGTATTGATGCAGCTCAGAGATTGGCATTAGAAGATCCAGAAGATGCAGATTCTAATTCAATGTTTGCAGCAATTAAAACATATGAGGATTTGATAAGTAAGGGTTATCAAGCTGAAGTTGTAATTGTGGCTGGAATTAAAAAAAGAGGAGTTCAAGCAGATGAAAAAATCCTAATAGAAATAAAAAAAATTACAGAATCATTTTCTGCAAATGGAGCTGTAATTGTATCAGATGGAGAAGATGATGAAAGTGTAATTCCAGTAATTCAAAATGTATTACCAGTTATTTCAGTACAAAGAGTTGTTATGAAAGTAAGTCGAAGTGTAGAATATTCATATGCGGTATTTGGAAAATATCTAAAAATGTTAGCATATGATTCAAAATATTCAAAATTTTTCCTTGGAGTTCCAGGAATACTTTTGTTAATTGGTGGAATTGGAACAATTTTTGGATATACTGCAGAAATATTTGCAGTACTTGTAAGCATTTTAGGTGCTGCATTTTTAATTAGAGCTTTTGATGTTGATAGAGCATGGGCTAATTTAACAAAACCTACACCTATGGGTTTTATTAGAATATTTACAATGGTTGCAGGTATTTTATTGATTTTATCATCAATACCAGCGGGAATTAATTCAGTTGATCAGAAATTAATAGAAAAAGATTCAGAATTAATCACAATTATTACAGACAAAATAGTAATTGGAGAATTTGTCACTGGAGTATTACCAACATTATGGATTGGTTTAGGTGCAATTTTTGCAGGAATATTACTTAGTAATTGGATTGGAGGTATTCCAAGGCAGATTAGTGATATTTTAAGAATTATAGTTTTGATTGCTTTGTATCCTATAACATCTCAATTCATTATCATTATGATGAATTATGACGTAGGTTCAATTACTCTTGTACCGCCTTTATTGGCAGGTCTTGCTGCTACTTTGATCTCTGCTACCATTCTCTTTAAAAAATACAGAAAACATAAACGCCAAGAGATGGTTTCAGACTAAAATTTATAATAATTTCTTAAATAATATTATTTTTGAAAAACACTGATATCATCTAGTATACAACAGGTATTATTGGTGATTAGACATTAATAAAATAAAAGATGTGGCATTTCAATTATCAGGGCTTTACAAAATTTATTCAAAAAGACTTGAAAATGAAATCAAGGGTGGCGACATTCCAAATCACCTTGCTTTGATTTTAGATGGAAATAGAAGATGGGCAAAAAGACATCTCACAGTTCCAAAAACAGGTCACTGGAAGGGTGCAGATGCAGTAGAA
>DATIFS010000083.1:0-2553 GCA_035455105.1 Nitrosarchaeum sp. | reverse complement strand
TTATCATGCATTTTTTCAAATTATGAAATTTAACAAAAAACTCTTTGAAGATTATCTGAATAGAAAAGTTTCGATATTTGATGAGGCTCATAAAATAGAAGATCAAATAATGCAGTTTATTGGATTTGATATATTTGGTGGCCAGATAGAAGAATGTAATCTAAATGCCACCAAATATGATTTTACAGATTTGGATTCCATGATACAGTTAATTGATGATATTGCATATGTGTATGCCAAAAAAATCAAAGACATTAAAGAAAGTGATTCATATCAAAATGAACCTGATTATGAGTCGGTTACAAGACTAGAGAGAAGATATGACAGGGCAGCTCAGGCTAAAATAGATATTCTTACTGACAAAAATAATTTTGTAGTAAATGATCCTGTTGAAGATTTGAACGGAAATTTTAGAATAATCTCTGTAAAGCCAATCGATGTTTCATCTTTTGCTAACTCTTTTTTTACTACCGAATATCAAATATTCATGTCTGCAACAATTGATAAATTTAGTTTTTGTGAAAATATGGGTTTACAACAAGATGACGTTGCATTTATTGATACCCCAAAATCTCCTTTTCCAATTGAACATAGAAGAATTGATCTTCTCAACATTAAACGATTAAGCTATGGTTCTACTGAGGATGATGAGCTCGAAGTAATAAAAACAATTGATAGGATAATGAATGAGCATTCTGGTGAACGAGGTTTGATATTGACATCTTCTATACCACGATGTCAAAAAATTCTACGATACCTATCCCCAAAAAATACTAGACGAATCAGAATATGTCATAGTTATAACAAAGATGGTAAATCACAAGATGAGATTATTTCAGAACATGCTACTGACCCAACAGGAGTTCTGCTTTCATCTTCGTTATGGGAAGGAGTTGATCTTAAAGATGATTTGTCACGATTTCAAATTATTGCCAAAGTTCCCTATCCTAACTATAAAGAAAAAAGAACAAAAGCAAAAATGGATAAATTTCCTTTGTGGTACACTGCGCAGACACTTACTAAATTACTTCAGGGATTTGGACGCTCAATTAGAAGTGAAGATGATTGGGCAAGAACGTATGTACTTGACACTGCGGCTAACAATGTGTTTTTTAAGGCTCAAAAAATGATTCCACGTGCATATTATGATGTTTTAGGCATAGAAAATCTGTAGTAGACAACAGTAATTCAACAACAATAATGTAATTTTCTTTTCCTGTTATCTCTGAATTTAGTGTTGATCTTTGATCTATAAACCTTGTGGATAATTTGATCATGATTACTCATTTGAAAATTTACCAAATCTTTAATTGATTATAGGTAATTTTGTTTATTATGGATGCTTTTAATTTTCTTCAGATTGCAAAAAAACAAAAAAAAACTTCAGAAAAAATCAGGTTATATGTTATTGATGAGAATGAGCATTATTTTCTAAATGATGGAGTTTTAAAAAATGGCTTTGATTCAAAATTAAACATCCTGCAAGATCGAGAAAGTGTATTATCTGCATTCTCTAAATTTACATTTCTATTTGACGAAATAATCAGATTAAGAATTGTAAAGTCTTCAAATCAAAATGATAGTAAAGAATTACTTTATCTTCTCAATCTCGTTCCAGTGAATCGAAAAATTAGGACATTCTTAGACTGGGGTGTGTTTTCACCTGAATACACTAAAAATATGTCTAGATTATTTGAAGTTAGAAATGATGTTATTCATTGTGTATCTCTTGACGAAGTAAAATACAATCCAAAGAACCTGATTTCTTTATCTACTGCAATTGGGTTTAAGAAATTTAAAACTGATCTGTGTGAAGCCTGGGATGAACTTTTGAAAATATATATTAATGAGCAAGCAAACATTGACTGGAATACATTGTCTGAAGAACTAAAGATTAAGGCATAGACTTGAATTCTTTGTTGATACTAGGCACAAAATAACCGCGTTTCATCTAGGAAACGTATTTACCATTTTGTCAATTAATTCACTTTTTGTATTCTAAATTTTTTTTAATAAATTAAAAGAATGCAAGAATTAGAAAATTTAAGCCCAGAAAATCGTTTTTGCATTAACGTGATGGCCATTGACATGTCAATAAGATTTGCAGGCATTTTGTGTAAATGTGGGCGACTAAAGGCATACCGTAGAAAAAGAGGAATGATACCACATCTGAGTGTGCCTGAAACTAAACTACTTCATCGTGAAGCAATGTTAAAGGCAAAAATGAATCATGTTTTTGATAAAAAACTTGGCAAAACAAATTGGTCTGTAGAGTCACGTGATAATGTTAAATGGATAACAGTTAATCTTGATAAAGATTTATTATTGTTGTCCACAGAGCGCTCATCAAATCATGATATGATAGTACAAAAGATTCTTTCAATGCTGCAAACTAGGGAAAAAGAAAATAATTTAGATTCCAATTAGAAATTATAATTTGTCTTTGATCATTTTTTCTATTGTTTTGATACATGTGTGACACATTACTGATTTATCTGACATACTACATACAATATCGTTATTTTGAAATTCAGAATCATAAGTGATACTTAT
>DATIFS010000082.1:0-58494 GCA_035455105.1 Nitrosarchaeum sp. | reverse complement strand
ATGAGTGGTGCTTTACTAAGCGCACAAACAGAAATGCCTACTGCCGAAGAACAAATGAAAGTAAGAGACATCATATACAAATACATTCCAGAAATTAGAGAAAAGATCTTCAGTTGAAGTTCAGCAAAAATGAAGAAAAATTTCTTCAAAATATGGAAGAAGCCAGAATTGCAACATCACACACAGATATTCCACATGTAAAACCAGTATCATTTATCTACCATGAGAACAACATTTTCATTGCAACAGATTATCAAACTCGAACATTCAAAAATGTAAAAATAAATCCTAACGCCAGTATAGTAATTGACATTTATGAGACAGGAAAACACCGAGCTATTTGCATTCAAGGAGAAGTAAAAATAATAGAAAATGGGGATGAATTTATGCAAATATACGATATGTTTGAAAAAAAATTCGCTTGGGTTAGAAATGACCCATGGAAAGAAAATGAAGCGCCATTTCTCAAAATCATTCCTAACAACAAAATAAGTTGGGGATTGAAATAAGAATTGAGTAAAATTTAGAAATATTATTAATATTAAAGAGTAAGTTCAGGCATAATTTGAGACAACAGAGTTTGAATAGAAATAGGTTTTTGATGCATTGCACGAACTCCAAGATCTTTAAGAAATTTAGTTTGATATTCATCTAATTCTAGAGAACTTACAACGACGACTTTTCGAATTTCAGAAGGTCTTTTGTCTTTTAAATCCAAAAGAAAATCCAATCCACTGTAATTAGGCATGCACATATCAAGCAAAATCAAATCATAGTCATTATTCATGACAAGATCAAGACCATACTCACCATCAACCGTACTTTGAAAATCATGATTTTTAGTTTTTAAAATATCTGAAAATATAATGCTGATTTCAGGAATATCTTCAATATGTAAGATTTTCATGATATATTAACATCAGAGACATTCATAAGAATTAGTTTGTCCAATTGCACAAACTATCAAATGGATCAAAATAATAGAAAAAGATTACGCATAATACATAAGTGAAATTACAAAAAAGAATTCTCAGATAATTTACGAATATGACTAGTGTCTTTTTGAAACGCCAAGTCAAGAGCTTTTTGTATCTCTTCAAGATTTTTTTTTGTGTTTACTTGATTCCCTTTAATTATTTTGCATTCTTGTATAATTGGCAATGCACAAAAATTTCGATATTGTTCATATGATACTACACAGTAATGTGTGGTAGCATCATCTTCAAATTTATACTGAATTTTAAATGGCATCTAGAATTATTAAAGACCATATTATTTATAGTTAATATAAAAAAACTGATTATGAATATGATTAATGGTATTATATACACTCAGTATAAAAAAATGACTAAAACTAATCAAAATTCTAATTAATAAAAATAATTACGTAGTAAATCATAAAGTAGAATTAGAAAAGAAAAATAATTAAGGAGTATTAAAAAAGAAAAAAGAATGACAAACAAAATTAAATGCTCCCATATTTTAGTACAAAAACAAAGTGAGGCAATAGCTATTTTAGAACGCATTAAAAATGGTGAAAAATTTGGAAAATTAGCAAAAGAACTATCAATCGATACGGGAAGTGCAAAAAAAGACGGAAGTTTAGGCTATTTCACAAAAGGCATGATGGTAAAACCATTTGAAGAAGCTGCTTTCAAATTACAAATCGGAGAAATGTCGGAACCAGTAAAATCAGAGTTCGGGTATCATATAATCAAAAGATTTGGATAGTCATAAGACATTTTTAATTTTTGGATAGATCTAAAAAGAAGGGATAGTTTCATCATCAAAGAAATGCATCTAATCCAGTTTTTTCTAATCCGGCCTCTTGATTTTTTTGCAATACTTTTGTCATCTTTTCACCCATTGATTTTGCTGCAGTCATCTTTCTTTTTCCAATCCAATAATACGTCTCATCAATGGTATTTTTTGCAATAAGTACAACTAATTTACCAGTATCTTTTCTTCCAGTTCTACCTCTTCTCTGAACATAACGGATAGAACTTGGCACGTTATCATAAAAAATGACTTGATTTACTTCAGAAATATCCAATCCCTCCTCACCTACACGCGTTGCAATCAACACTCTAAAAAGACCATCACGAAAGTTTTGGACTGTTTCTATTTGCTTTTTTTGTTTTAAACCAGTTTCTCCAGATTTTCCAATCAATATTGCAGCAGATATACCCATTTCAGTCAATTTGTTAAAAATTACATCAACTGAATCACGATAGCTTGTAAATATCAAGGCTTTACCAGAAACAGATTCAATGATTTCTTTTAGTTTTAGAATTTTAGAGTGTTCTATGCCTTTTGATTGGGCATCCTTTGCAAGATGTATTGCCCTTGTAAAATTAGGATCAATTTCAAATAATTCTTTTACTCCTGCGCCTTTTTTTATTTTTGCGCGTTCACAGAATTTTAAGAAAGATGTGATACCATGAGCCTCCAAAATATTTAGAGCATAATGAATTCGAATTGCAGTGAATAATGGTTTTGCAGATCTTCTATTTTGATTTAATACAAATTGTCTAATTCGTAATAATGCAGATAGTGATTGTTGTTCTGCTAGTTTAATTCCATTTTTTCTCAAAGTAGCATATCGTTCATTTAAAGATAATTTCAACAAGGTCTGAATTGCCTTCATTTCAGGTGGAAGTTCTACACTAATCCACTCCGTGTTTGTATCTTGTGTGTATGGTTTTACATCTGGGCTATCTTCAGTTCTTTCAGCTACACTTGAAATTCGTAGTTTAGTAAGAAGTTCTGTTGCTTTGTTTTTTTCACTTGGAAGTGTTGCAGTCATTCCAAGAATTCTTAAATTTGAATTAGCAAATCTTTCTGCAATTCCAGAATAGGCATAATCACCTACAGTTCTATGAACTTCGTCATAGATTACCAAACTGAATTGTTCGGGAGAAACAATTTGTCTATCTAAATCATTTTTTGTAATTTCAGGAGTTGCACAAATTACACTACTATTCCACAATTTCGTTCTTTTCTGTACAGGGTCTTCTCCAGTTATTAGCGAAATATCATCAAGAGTTAGATTTTTTTTCAAAAATTCATAGTGTTGGTTTACTAAAACTCTAGTTGGGGCCAAAAACAAAACACCGCCTGTTCCTTTTGATAAATATTCTGCAATAACTTGCAAAGCAATAGCAGTTTTTCCTAAACCTGTGGGTAATACCACAATACAATTTTCTTGCATTGCCTGATTTGCAAGATTTATTTGATAATCTCTTTTTTCAATAGAATTTTTTTGAATGTATTTTTTGTCAATATATTCCAAAGTCAAGACACTGAACTAAACTTAGATTTTATTGATTTTATGTTTTCGTATAGAATTATTGAGCTATTACTAAACTGTAAATCAATTCTTTTTGTTAATATGTCAAACTTCAATTCATGACATCTTTTTCAAGTCAAGTTAATACATGATTTCAGGATCTAAAGAGAACGTGATAATGAATTGAAAGCAAATAAAAAGTGGATGTTATTTGTTTTACCATCCAGCATAACAGCTGAGGGATTACACATCGTCATACCATTGTATGTCCTTTTTCTTGGTGGTAGTGTAGCAGATGTGGGGGTTGTAGTAGGACTTCATTATGGATTATCAGCTATTGGAGCAGTCTTTTGGGGGAAGATAATTGACAAATATCATGTAAAAAGAGCAATACTGGTTACTTGTTTTTTAGCAATGACAATTTGTTGTGGAGGATTATTTTTTACAGTTGATTTAAGTTTAGTCATAATAATTTCATCAATTTCCGGATTTTTCATTATTGGAAAAAATCCTGTAACTCAAGTACTAGTAATGGAATCAGTACCTAACAATCAATGGAGTAGATTATTTACTCACATTTCAATCATAACTAGTTTTGGAAGCTTATCAGCATTTTTGGTTGGTTCTATATGGGATAGATTTTTTGATCTTAGACCGTATTTCCTCTTTTGTGCAGTTACAAGTGCAATTGCAACAGGCTTGAGTTTTGGAGTAGGCAGCAAAAGCATCATAGAAAGACATACCATAGTGCATTCAATATATGGAATTAAACATATTTTTAGTCACAACAGATTAAATTTTCAATTTATTTTTACTAAAATTCCACATCCACATGATTTTAAACCAATAATTACAATGTTCCAAAGAAAAAAATCTCACGACATAGGAATACTTTTTCTAACAAATTTCTTATTTTATTTTGGAAGTAATGTTTTCTTTACAGCTTTCATACCATTTCTAAAAAAATTTGATTTCACAAATTCAGAAGTTTTTTTAGTATACATGATTCAGACGGTAATGCTATTAACAATATTTTTCTTTGTTCCACGTTTCATTTCAAAAACAACAGAAGAGCGTGCAACTCAAATATCATACTTACCACGAATTCTAGGAATCATCATAGCTGCTTTATTTATTCCAAGCATGATAGGAGTTAATTCACTTTTGATGGCAATGATTTCATCATGTATTATGGTTTCAGCATTTTCAATTTTTAGTGTTTCAAATTCAATAATTCTTTTCAAATCAATTCCAAAAGGTTTTGAAGGAACATATCTTGGAGTAAATAGTTTCATGGTGGGTATTGGAATATTTGCAGGAGCGTTAACTTCAGGATATGTCTCACACGCAATAAGTTATTCTGCAACATTTATCATAGCAATCAGCATAATTTTCTCATCACTTGTGACATTTAGAATTTTTTTGAAACATAGATTGTCACACAAAGTAATCTAATAACAATTCCAAAATTCAAATAAGAAAATCCAGATGCAAATATTACAAATAAGAACAGATAAAAGTAAATAATCTAATATCTCGGAATAGCTAGCCTAGACTTTGAGGAAACTGCAATTATAGAAACTATCGCTATAGCCAAAATCATTACTGCTATTGAACCAAATTCTGGCACTACCACTCCATTATCTATCTCAACTTGTATAGACTGTTTATGCTCTGATGAAAGTCCCTGATTTGCAGTAATAGTATATAATCCATTTTCTTTCCACAGAGATCCACCAATTATGATTTCTGTTGAAAATTCACCATTAGTGTCTGGAGTGATTTGTCCAATTGAAATTAAATTTCCATTTGGTGAAGTTATTTTATATGTTATATCAGTTACAGAACTTGTTGTACTTCCAATCAGAGTAATTTTGTTACCGCCATTATCAAATTTAGTGGATAATGTAATAGCACTGGGTGTTTTATTTACTGTGTTTGAATCAGGTAATGCAGTTACAGGTACTTTTTGAATTGGAGTAGAGCCAATTACAGTAAATTGTATTTGTGCATCATTTACAACGTCATCATGACTTGCAGTTACAGTGTAAACTCCATTTTCAAAACTTGGAAGCACAGGTTTGATCAACCACTTAAACGTGCCATCTTGGGCAACTGGCAAAAGCGGTGCATAAATAATTTCTCCACTAGGAGAAGTGACAGTTAATTTAACAGGTTTGTAAGTATTGATACCAGAAATTTCACCACCAACTAGTATAGTATCTAAAGGACCAATTTCAGTTTTAAAAGATCCCAATACAATCACAGGTTCTGCAAAAGCAGTCATCGAGAAAGAAGCTAGGATTGTAAAGGATACTGCAACCAAGACAATTAATTTGATTTTATGCACTTTAGTTATGAACAATTATTCGTATATTAATTATCCTATGTGAAATAATGCGTTAGAGTGGACTTGTTTTTAAAAACAAATATCAATTAGATAAAATGCATTTGATTTTGAATTCTAGATTAAACTCCGATCTGATTAAATGGATGATTTGTGATATCATGATGGATATCTGCATGTTGTTCTTGTTTGAATGTCAGATCGCACCTATAACATTTCCAAGATTTCATATTTTATAGAAGTTGATTTCTGCATATAACCACCGCGTAGAAATCATTCATACAAATGATCAGTATAAGCTAAATATCACGCCAGTAATCAAATATTGATTATTCCTAAATTAGATAATTCACTACCTATCCCATATCCAATTAGAGCAATTCCAGTACCAAGACCAGCCATTTCTAAGCCTCCAATTAGTTTATTCGTATTTGCCATTTTGGATTTAATCACACCTACAGTAAAAGAGGTTGAAATGCTAACACCTATTGCAACAAAAAGAGCATCCAATCCATTAAGAAAAAAGAAAGGCAGAATAGGCAACATACCTCCAATTAGAAAAGAGACAAACATTCGTAATGCACTTTTTAGTGGACTTCCAGCAATTTCTAAATTCAAATTCAGTTCTTCTGTAAGCATCGTATCAAGCCACACTTTTTTATCAGAAGTTATTTTGTTTACAATCATTTCAAGTTCTGCTCCAGAAAAGCCCTTAGCTTTGTAAATGTCTTCTATTTCCTGTCTTTCATCATCTGGCTTGTGTTCAATCTCCCATTTTTCACGTTCAATTTCTGATGTAAGTAATTGTCTTTGGGTTTTAACCGCAAGATAATTTTGAACTGCCATTGCTTTTGCTCCTGTAAACATTCCAACTAAAGCAGCAAGTACGATGATATTAGCTGAAACATCTGCACCTCCAACTCCTGCAGCAATACCTAACGAAGTATTAATTCCATCACCAAAACCGAAAACAAAATCTCGCATAGCACTAGATTCCTTCAGATGGGGCTCTAGATGTCGAGGTTCAGACACTTCTTTCAACAATTATATTTCAAAATATCACCTTAATGGAGTTTTTGATTACATGGTTTTCTAAAACAGAGATAATTTGTACTGGGTGTAAAATTAATTAAAAATAGTAATGGTTTGATTCATCATTGTTTTTGTTGGAATTACAATGCTTTCATTTCTATCATTTGTTACGATGACATGAAGTAAATGAGATGAAGTGACAGTTCCAGTGATTTCTCCAATTTTGACTTTTTGTCCAACTTTAAGAATGGAACGCTGATTTGATGCACCAATAATCGATGCTGGAATCAAGTCTTTTAATGCAAATCCCAATCCTATGGCAATTGAAGCGCCAATTGCAATTGCAATACTCCATGAAAATGCAGAGACCAGAATGGGAATGATGCTTTGACCAATGCCTAGTTGTGTAAAAGCTATAGCAAATACTATGCCGTAAATCACTGCCTTGATTATAGATATGATGATTCTCGGACTGGCTATATGGTGATCCAATAATTGGTGCTCAATCCATTTGCTCACAAAGTTGACAACAATTGAGCCAATTACAACAATTAACACGAATGCAAGAAGATTAGGAACCCACAGCCATAAACTTGTAAGAGCAGATGAGAGTTGTTCAAACTGTAATGCATTGACTGCTGCAACTATGAAAAACAAGTAAACAAACCAGCGAATTGTGGCTGAAATTAGTTTTACAGAATTAAATTTACCATATACTTCCTCGGCAAGATGCAAATCCTGATTTTTTTGACTAGTTTTTTGAAGAATATTTGTAACAGCTTTAGTTGTAACTTTGCCAATTAATTTGCCAGCTATAAGACCTATTATTAGTAAAATGACAGAGGCGATAATTTTAGGAGCACTACTGGCTACACTAACTGCAAATTCTTTTAATGCATCAGTTGTTGGGACATAAATTCCCTCAAGAAAAGATTCTTGTGCAAATGCGGAATTAAAACTAATTAAAATTAATGATGATGATAAAACGGCGATCAAATAATTTTTTGAACTTTGCATTGAGATTCTCAAACGAATTGTTGAGCTATTATACCTTACTAGTGTATTAAAACAGATTACATAACATCTTTGCATTCACATTTTTTTTGTTTATCAGATCTAGTATACTTTAGTTTATGACAAACTTCACAGTAGAGTTGATTTGTCATGTTAGATTATAATTTACAGAGTATTTATCTTTGTTTTTAATATTCTAAATTATGGTTTATTTTTTTTTTATCAATAATGTATTTTGTATCTCATGTAAGCTGTTGATAAATTTCTGTTTTGCTTCGAATTCATCTTTTACAGCTATAACAATTTCAGCATGAGATAACATGACATCTTTGACAACAAGGGGGGAACTTAGTCCCAATAGCTCACATAAAATATCAAAGAGATTTTTGAATTGTGAGTTATTCCTGTATTTGTAAACAGTTTTTCCGTCAATTATTTTTGGGTCATTTTCAAGTGGGATTATCAAGTTAGGGGAGCTAAAATCAGAGATAAAAGTAGCAATATCTTCAGACACGGTGGATTTCAGGTCAGTTTTAGTTCTCTCCAATTGTTCTTTTGCTTTTTCAAGTTCAGCTAGTTTATCATCATAGCCAACACCAATCATTTTTGCAAATGTTGATTCGGTTGTCCGTTTTAATGGAATTTCATGTAATTGGACATTTACACCAGATAAAGAATCCTCAACATCATACAATTTTGAACGATTTTCTTTAATCTGAATTGCAAGATTTTCAAGAGATTCAAAATCAGACATATCTTTTAGCTGAATTGATGTACTACGTCCATTAGACCTTGTTTAAATTCTTCAGTTGAAAGCCCCCACTTACCATATTCATCTTTATACCCATCCCATGATTCTTCTGCTTCTTTTGCTATTTCTAAAATTTTAGGTCCAATAGCTTTTGTATTTATCAAGGCTGCAATACTTGCTTGTTCGCCTTCCATTATAGGAATTTTCACAAAGATCATTCTAGATTCTTCAATATTGAATTTGTCTTTGATTATTCTTTTGATTGCTTCTCGTTCTTTAATATCAAACTCGCCTTTCACTTTAACTAACACACAACAAGAATCACGTGAACTGCCATTATTTCGAATATCATTTTCATCAATGTCAAATAGTAATGCATCTTCTTTTTTACCAATTTTATTTAAAACATCTTCCATAGTGTTATTTTTTGTTGATGTAAGCATGTCTTTTCCCCACTGATTTTCAGATGGACTAACTGGCATTATCCAAGGTATTGCAAATTTTGGTTTTTTTGTTGCAAGCCATGTACGATAATTAGACATGTCCCATTCAGTTTCTCTTGCAAACGATGAGATGAACATTGAGATAGTGTTTGCTGCTATCAAGTTCATTCCTTTGTAATCTTTCCAACCAACTTCATGTTCTCTTGGTAGATCATCAATGATGGAAGGGATTTTTTGTAATTTCTTGTCATGCTGATGAGCAAGTTGTCGTAGTGCCTTGTTTGAAACTAAAATAGAACAGTCACTGTATTTGATTTGATATTCAAGATTCATTACAATATTAATTGCAGCTGCTTCAAAAATTACTGGATCCCAACCAAATTCTGGAAGTAACCCAAACGTTGCAATAGTTGCATGTTCTTTGGTGTTATTTTTGATATATTCTATGAATGCACTTGAAAATGAACTTCCAGTTCCACCACCCATAGCGAATGGAACTACATATCCTCTTACAGGTTCTGGCGAGATTGCAGATAGTTGTTTTTTAATATCAACCTTAGTTTTCATTTCTTCTAAGAATCTGGTTTTGCCTTCTGCCCAGTTTCTTGCAGCCCCTCCTGCACCATGAATTACATGTTGATCACGTAATGCAAAAAGATCAGGATAAGATTGTAAAATAAGATTTGCCGCTCTTGGATCCAAATCAACAAGTAGTGCTCTTGGGATGAGGGGGATATCATTACCACCATAAGAAGGAGCAAATCTCAGAATTGTACTACCGTATCTTTTTAGAACACGTGATTCATCTTTTGCATTTAATGTTGGTTTTAAAGGATCTGCCCCAACGTCTAACAATAATCTTCGATAAGATTCAGCACCTAGTCCAATGCCACAATGACCAAAGCATATCATCAAAACAGGTGCTGGTGGAAGAGGAGCTAATTTCGACATAATGATTACTTTACAACTACATAGTCTTACTCATTAATAAGAGAGTAGAAGAAATTATACTAAATATATTACATTTTGAATGTTAATATTTTTGGAAAACAATTAAAATTATTTTTAAATTGGATTTAATTATTGCAAACCAATAGAATTTGATGAAGAAATTCCAGTTGGAGTTGATGGAAATTTGTCACCAATTCGGGTTCCAGCTACTGCAGCTGCCTCTTTAAGTATACTTTCAGTTTCTTCATTAGAAACCATATCGGTACCAAAGCTTCCTTCAAACGAACCTGAAATGGATTCATTTAGAATACCAAACAATGATTCAAATTCACGGCTTACTTCTGGCATAATTTTACCTAAAGATGGTTTTAATGCATTCATTGTTGCCATGATTGGGCCAAGTGAAGCCATCGCATCACCCAAATCTGAAACAGTAGACAATCTAAGGTTAACTTGTTCTAAAGATACTTTCATAGTGTTAAGAATTTTTTTATTTTTTCTAATTTCAACTAGCTCATTTGCAAGAACTTTACCAGTTGTAATATCATGACTCTTTTTAGCCTGAACAATTCGATTAAACAACTTGGCATCTTTTTCATCCAAACTTTTTACTTTGTAATCAAGAGAAGATACTGTCTTGTTCAAACTTACAAGAGAATTTTGAATTCTTGGTTTTAGAGGTGCTTCTTTTTTTAATCCATGAATACGATCTGCGATTCCTGATGAGTTTGGGTTATTCCAGTTTTGATTCATGTAATTCTATTTTACATATCAAAGGGAGATCATAATATGAGGAGTTGAAGATATTATACAAAACAGATAGTTTTCACATAGGGGCAATTTTGTACTTAAAAATCAAGTAATGGTATGAATCAATATATTGAACAAATAGGCATGATTTGTGTGAGCAAGTCTTTTGAGAGGCCTAATTGGGACGAGTATTTTATGCTTCAAGCAGAGCTTGCCAAACTCCGCTCAAATTGTATGACTAGACAGGTAGGAGCGGTAATTGTACGAAAAAATAGACAATTGGCAACAGGGTATAATGGAACACCACCTGGAATCAAAAATTGTTTCGAAGGAGGGTGTAAGCGATGTCAACTAAGAATGGAGGGTAAAATAGAATCAGGTGCATCATTAGACAGATGCCTTTGCAATCATGCAGAAGCTAATGCCATAATGCATTGTGCCATTTTAGGAATTGAAGCTGGAATTGCAGGTGCAGTGTTATACACCACATTTGTTCCATGTCTAGAATGTACAAAGATGGCAATTACAATTGGAATTAAAAAATTTGTCTGTCTGGATTCTTATCCAGAAACAGATTTTGAATTATTAAAAGAAGCAGGAGTTGAAGTTGTTCAAATGGATAAGAACAAAATTAGCAAGTGGGCAAAAGAACTAGTAAGTGAATACGAAAATTCAAAGTGATCACATGCAAGTTAATGTTAAAGAAACAGAAAAAATTACATCAATGCCACCATCAATGTTAGTATCTGCAACATACGACAATATTACAAGAACTGCAGTGTTGAAATTCTATGAGCCAACATCCCAAAAATTAATTTTATGGAATGATGAAACAGGACACAAGCCTTATTGTTATTCCAGATTGTCTCCAGACGAATTAGACTTTTTACAAGAGAGAGACGATATTTTAGAAATCAAAACAGTGAAGCGTCATGATTTAATAAAAGACGAAGAAATCAACATGTCAAAAATCACAGTGGCAGATCCGCTTACAATTGGAGGAACCACTGGGGATAAAAGCATTAGAAACATAATTGAGACATGGGAATCAGATATCAAATATTATGAAAATTATCTTTATGATAGATCACTAATTGTTGGAAAATATTATGAAATAACTAACGGGAAAATACAACCACATGATTTAGAAATATCAGATGAAGTAAAGCTTGCGCTAAAAAGTTTGTTGTGGGATAAAGTAGATAGTGAAAACATGGTAGACCCAAAGGAGTTCAAAGAATTGATTTCAGATTGGGCAGACTTACTAAATCAACCAATTCCAAGAATCAAAAGATTAAGCGTAGATATTGAAGTGGAGGCTGAAATTGGAAGAATTCCAGACCCAAAAATTGCTGAAAAAAAAGTTACCGCAATTGGGTTAAAAGGAACGAATGATTTTGATCAGATTTTTGTGCTAAGAACAGAAGGTACCGAAGAGGGAGTGAATGAGCTTGATAAAAAAATCAAAATTGTGTTTTATGAGCAAAGTAAGGAAAAAGAAATGATTTTAGACGCATTCAAAATAATTGAAGAATTTCCTTTTGTGGTAACATACAATGGAGATGAGTTTGATTTACCATATTTGTATAACAGAGCAGAAAGACTTGGAATAAAAAAAGAAGATAATCCATTATACATGATGAAAGATTCAGCCACACTCAAACACGGAGTACATCTTGATTTGTACAGAACTTTATCAAATAGATCATTTCAAATTTACGCGTTTAGTCAAAAATATACAGATTTTTCACTAAACAGTGTTTCAAAGGCGCTACTTAACAAAGAGAAAATAGATTATGGCTTAGAGTTTGACCAACTTAGTTTGTATCAAACTGCAAACTATTGTTACAATGATGCAATGTTAACATATGAGCTTACAAGTTTCAATAAAGATCTTCTGATGGATTTACTTGTGATCATTTCTAGAATTGGAAGAATGCCAATAGATGATATTGCAAGGATGGGAGTATCACAATGGATTAGAAGTTTATTGTATTATGAACATAGGCAAAGAAATGCATTAATTCCAAAAAGAGAAGAACTTGAAAAAAGATCAGAAGGAGTAACATCAGATGCAGTAATCAAAGACAAGAAATACAGAGGAGGGTTAGTCATAGATCCAAAAGAAGGAATCCATTTTGATGTAGTCGTAATGGATTTTGCAAGCCTATACCCGAGCATAATCAAGGTCAGAAACATATCTTATGAAACAGTAAGATGCTCTCATGAAGCGTGTAAGAAAAACACTATACCTCAAACAAACCACTGGTCATGTACAAAAAGGAATGGAATAACAGCCATAATCATTGGTTCACTACGAGATTTGAGGGTAAATTATTACAAAAGCCTCTCAAAAAAAGAGACATTAACAGAAGATCAAAGACAGCAATACACAGTAGTCAGTCAAGCACTCAAAGTAATTCTAAATGCAAGTTATGGAGTAATGGGAGCAGAGATATTTCCACTGTATTTTCTTCCTGCAGCAGAAGCAACAACTGCAATTGGTAGATTTACAATTTTAGAGACAATCAAAAAATGTGAGGCTGTTGGAATTGAAGTTCTCTACGGAGATACAGATTCACTATTTATCAAAAAACCTACTGAAGAGCAGATTCATACAGTTATAGAACAAGCAAAAAAAGATCACGGGGTTGATTTAGAAATTGATAAAGTATACAGATATTGTGTGTTAAGTAACAGAAAGAAAAACTATCTAGGTGTTACTAAATCAGGAACCGTGGATGTAAAAGGTTTAACTGGGAAAAAATCCCACACCCCACCATTTATCAGAAAATTATTTTATGAATTACTTGATGTACTATCCAAAGTTCAAACAGTTGCAGATTTTGAAAATGCAAAAAAACAAATCACAGAAAAAATTTCAACATGTGCAAAGAAAGTAGAAACAAAAGAAATACCATTACAAGATCTGACATTTAATGTAATGCTTAGTAAGGCACCATCAGAATACATCAAAACAATTCCACAACACATACGAGCTGCAAAATTACTTGAAACAATCAGAGAAGTAAAAAAAGGAGACAAGATCTCATACGTGAAAATCATAAACAAGCCAGGAGTGAAACCCTTAGAATTGGCAAAAAAAGAAGAGATAGATTCAAAGAAATACATGGAGTTTATGGAAGCCACATTAGATCAAATCACATCATCGATGGATTTGGACTTTCAGACCATGCTAGGCAAACCAAAACAAACTGGATTAGATGAATTTTTTTGGAGTTAATGAATAAAAATGGAAATTGATGGAACTTTACTTATCATACTTGGAATATCTGCAGGAATTTTAATTTTATCAGGATGGGTAGACCAAATTATTAAAGGATACAAAACCAAAAGTCTCAAAGATGTTTCAAAATATTTAATGCTCTTTATTTCTGGAGGGTCAATACTATGGTTGGTATATGGAATTGTAATGTCAGATGTATTTATCATAGGCACTAATACTGCAGCAATTATTCTTATGATGATTGTTTTATTTATGAAAAGAAGATATGAAAAAACATCAAAAATAAATCAATAAAATTTTCAATCAAGGATTAAATACGATGTAAAAATTTTCAAAGATAGAATGTTCATAATTAATTGTAAAAACTATGAAGAAATAGCAGGAAATAAAATATTAAAATTTGTAAAAATTACAGAAAAAATTGCAAAAAAATACAAAATAAAAATTGCAATTGCACCACCACAGCATCTGATTGGTCTGGTAGCAAACAGCAAAATTCCAATTTTAGCACAACACGTAGACGATTTCAAAGTGGGAAGTACCACAGGATTCATGATTCCAGAATTACTAAAAAAATCCAAAGTGAGTGGATCTTTGATTAATCACAGTGAACATAGAATTTCAAGTAATGAGATATCTAAACTTGTTTTAAAATTACGTGAATTAAAAATGATATCAGTTGTATGTGTAAAAGATGTCGCAGAAGCGAAAAAATATTCCAAACTAAACCCAGACTATATTGCAATAGAGCCACCAGAATTGATTGGTTCAGGAAAAGCAGTATCAAATGAGAAACCAGAAATAATCATTAAAGCATCAGATGCCGTAAAAAATGCAAAAAATAAAACAAAGTTGCTTTGTGGAGCAGGGATAGTTTCAGGACAGGATGTTACAAAAGCGCTAGAATTAGGTTCCAAAGGAATTTTGGTTGCTAGTGGCATAATCAAAGCAAAGAATTGGACAAAAATAATTGAAGAATTTTCAAAAGCAATGATTTAAAAAATTCAGTAAACATTTTTAATATTATATCAAAAATTCAGGTCATGAGGTTTTTTAGTAAAGAAAAGTTCATAGTAGAAACTAAATGTAGAGAATGCAATATGGAATTTTCAGAACCAGAAAGAATGTTACGACATATGATTAAAGCACATACAAAGAAAAAACCTAGTTGTAAATGCTAACAGTTAAGAATGTAGAATTTAATCTTCGTTAATTTTTTACCACATTCATCTATTTTGTGATCCTATTTGTCAATCTGCTTGTTTTCTTCATTAATGTCTACTTCAAATAGTTCAGGATTTTCTTGTTGAGCTCGTTTCATTAGTTTCTTGAAGGTATCTGGATCATCTTTTTGTAGATCTAAAAGTAATTTCCCTATAGAATCATCCAAACTACTCATATCAGCATTTTAACCAAAAGAGTATTTTTACTATTCCAAGAAAAATGAGAATTAATGTTGGCCTTTCATAAATTGAGCACCAGCTTTTTGTATTTCTTCCATGCTCATCTCTTTTTTTCTGGTTGCTACAGTCCATCTATGACCAAAAGGATCAGATAAAATACCAAAACGATCACCCCAAAACCCATCCATCATCGGCATCATAGGTTTTGCACCAAATGAAATAGCTTTGTTAAAAACAGAATCAGCATCATCAACATACAGGTATATCGCACCACTTGGTCCACCGGTAGATGTTGGCGACAAACATCCCATTTCTGGCATTTCATCACAGAGCATAAGTGCAGAATCGCCTATTCGGATTTCTGCATGCATAATGAATTTGCCGTCATGTCCAGAAAAACGATAAATTTCTTTTGCGTCAAAGGCTTTTTTATAAAATTCAATTGCATCAGATGCTCCATGTATGGTTAGAGTCGGAGTAACAGTATGATACCCATCTGGAATTGGTTTTACCATAAAAAATATTTTACTTGAATAGATTTATCGTTTTCTCCAGTTGTTTTAGATTAGGAACGTATTGTCGTATATCATCTCAAGGCAATGCTTTAAAAACCCCTGATTTTGATTTGATAATCTAGAAGAAATGAAACAAGTTTACTTTTTTGATGAAGGAGATGGAAAAAACAAGAAACTCTTAGGAGGAAAAGGAGCTGGTCTTTGTGAAATGACTAAACTCAAATTACCTGTACCAGATGGATTTACAATTACTACTGAAGTCTGCAAAGAATATTACAAAAATAATAAAAAATTACCAAAAACATTGATTCCGGAAGTTAAAAAGAATATTGCAAAAATTGAAAAAAATACAGGAAAGAAATGGAATTCTAAAGAAAACCCATTACTAGTGTCTGTAAGATCTGGAGCGGCAATATCCATGCCTGGAATGATGGATACTATTTTGAATTTGGGGTTAAATGATGAAACAGTAGAAGGATTAGCAAAGAAAAGTAATAATCAAAGATTTGCATGGGATTCGTACAGGAGATTTGTACAGTTATTTGGAAAAGTGGTATTTGGTGTAGAAGATAAAAAATTTGACATGGTTTTAGAAAATGCAAAGCTCAATCAAGCTGTACAAGCAGATAGTGCATTAAATGAAAAATCTCTAAAAAACGTAGTCTCAGAATACAAAAAAATTTGTGAGAAACATACAGGCATGCCGTTTCCATCAGACCCGTTTGAACAATTAGAATTAGCAATAAAGGCAGTATTTGGAAGTTGGATGGGAGAAAGGGCACTTGTGTATAGAGAAAGAAACAACATTACAAAAGATATTGCTGATGGCACTGCAGTAAATGTAGTCTCAATGGCATTTGGAAATATGGGCAACGATAGTGCCACAGGAGTTGTATTTACAAGAAATCCAGGGGATGGGACAAAACATCTCTTTGGAGAATATCTAGTAAATGCACAGGGTGAAGATGTAGTTGCAGGAGTAAGAACCGGAAAACCAGTAGACGATATGAAAATAGAAATGCCTGCATCATACAAACAATTAGAAGAAACATGTGAAAGATTAGAAAAACATTACAAAGAACCTCAAGACATAGAATTTACAATCGAACAAGGAAAATTTTACTTGCTACAAACAAGAAATGCAAAGATGAATGCAGTTGGGATGGTCAAAACATCGGTAGATTTGTTTAATGAAAAATTAATTGATAAAAATAAAGCATTAACAAGATTGCATGCAGAACAATTAGAACAATTACTTCACAGAACAATTGATTCAAAATCTATTAAAAACTACACATTGTTAGTAAAAGGAATTCCAGCATCTCCTGGAGCTGCAAGCGGGATAGCAGTATTAGATGTAAAAAGAGCAACCGCAATGGGAGAGAATGGAGCTAAAGTAATTCTAATTAGAGAAGAAACAAAACCAGAAGATGTTCCAGCATTTTTTGAGTCAGTAGGAATTCTTACTAGTAGAGGCGGAAAAACATCACATGCAGCAGTAGTTGCTAGAGGAATGGGTAAACCATGTATTGTTGGCTGCTCTGATTTGAGAATAGATTATGATAACAAACAATGTAGTGTTGATGGAAAAATTGTACACGAAGGAGATGCAGTTACAATTGATGGCAGTACAGGTTCAGTTTATCTTGGAGAGATTCCAACTATAGAACCAAAAATAACAGAAGATTTTAAAACAATTCTTGAGTGGGCACAAAAAGTAAAACAGATAGGAATTAGAGCAAATGCAGATACTCCTGAAGGTGCAAGATTAGCAAGAGAATTCGGAGGACAGGGAATAGGACTTTGCCGAACAGAAAGAATGTTCAATGGAAGTGACAGAATCGGATTATTTGTAGATATGATCATGGCAGAAAACATTGACGAGCGAAAAAAAGTTCTAACAAAACTAGGAGAACTACAAAAAAGTGACTTTATTGAAATTCTAAAAGCAATGGAAGGGTATGCGGTAACTATTAGATTATTAGATCCACCACTACATGAATTTTTACCAAATCCAGAAGAATTAGCAGAGAAAATTCACAGATTAGAACAAAGAAACGATACTGGAGAATTAGAAAAAGCAAAAATTTTGCTAAAAAGAGCAAGAGAATTAGCAGAGATCAATCCAATGATGGGGCATAGAGGAGTCAGAGTTGGAATTACGTATCCAGAAATTTATGAAATGCAGATAAGAGCAGTGTTTGAGGCAGCTGCGGAATTAGCTAAGAATAAAGTAAATGCACATCCACAAATTATGATTCCACAAATAAGTAGTATTGCAGAATTAAATCACATTAAAAAAATCTATGATGCCATCAAAAAAGAAATGGAATTAAAACACAATATGAAATTAAAGATTAATTTCGGAACAATGATCGAAGTAGTAAGAGCGGCGTTAACTGCAAATGAACTTGCAAACACTGCAGAATTCTTTAGCTTTGGTACAAACGATCTAACTCAGGGAACATTTAGTTTTAGTCGCGAAGATGTAGAAGGTAAATTTCTTCCAGAATACATGGATAAAGAAATACTTGAGAAAAACCCATTTCAATCAATCGATGTAAACGGAGTTGGAAGCCTAATGAAAATAGGTATTTCGGCAGGTAGAAGCATTAAACCAAACATGGAAATTGGAATTTGTGGAGAACATGGAGGAGACCCAAGTTCCATTAAATTTTGCCATAATGAAAATCTAAGTTATGTTAGTGCATCACCACATAGAATACCTATTGCAATAATTGCAGCTGCACAAGCAGCAATAGAGCATCCAAAAAAAATAAGGAATGATTCTAGAAAACCAGTAAAGAAGGCAGCTAGAAAACCAGTAAAGAAGGCAACAAAAAAGAGCAGATCTAAAAGAAGATAACAAAGCACATTTTAAAACAAGTTAGACATACAACAAACGGATTGCTGCCAAGAATTGATTCGATTAAACAAATGAGATTAAAAATAGGCATCACACAAAAAAAACTTGCCGCCATGACTGGGGTTAGTACTTCAATGATTAATCAAATAGAATCAGGAAGGAGCCAACCAAGTTACGAAACAGCCAAGAGAGTTTTTGATAGCCTTGCAAGCCTAGAAGGCAAATCATCATCTCATAAAGCAGGAGATTTTTGTAGTAAGGACGTAGTAAAACTAAAACCAAGCAACACATTACACGATGCAATAAAAAAAATGCATGAATCATCAATTAGTCAAATCCCAATTTTTAATGGACAGGAGCTTGTAGGAATGATCTCAGAGGATGGAATTGTAAAGCATTTAGCAGATGTTGGGGAATCTGAATTAAAAAATGCAAAACTTGCAGACACGATGGAGCCAGTACCACCAATTGTGGATTACGATACACCTGCAAATGTGCTAGTACCACTAATCAGATATTCAAAATGCATTTTAGTATCAAAAAAATCAAAGATCATTGGCATAATTACTGCATCAGATACATTAAAGATGATGGAACAATAAGATTTCAAAAATATACTAAAAAAACAGTATTAAAACTATTAGTAGTAATCATCAGTTCAAATTCTTAGCAGACTAGATATTCAAAAACAATTGTTTGAGAGTCAATGACTAAAATACTGCATGTAATGGTTTTGACCATCATGATATCAATGTCAATTTCATTGAGTCAATCATATGGAGAAACAAACAACGAGTTCACAAAAAGCAATGGTAATGACATAGCAAACAACCCAATTGCAAAAAATATACTAAAAAATATTGAAATCGCAAGAAAGGAATTTGCCAACACAATACAAAAAGAAAAAGAAAAAGAAGATCAACAAAAGTTCATAGAAACACAAAGAAAAGCAGCACAAGCAAGCTTAGAAGAAGAATTAGCAAGAATGAATACAACATATGAGGAATTTACACCTAGAAATGCATTTGCAAAATATGTCTCAGGAGTTAGTGCAGTGAATCAAGGAATTTATTGGGATCAATTTGAGTATCTTAATTCCAAAATAACACTAGCTATTGATGCTAAAAACACGGTTATTGATAAAGGCGGTACGTATACAGATGCAATGAAAGAATATTCCAAATATGCACAAATGCCGAAAATCGAAATGCAAAATGTCATAAAAGATTTGAATGTAAAACATGGTTTTACAGACAAAGAGACACAAGCATATTTTGATGCAAATGGAAAACTTCCAAGATTTGAAAACGATGCCAATTCGCCGTGTTATGGTTGTGAATCAAATATTTCAAAAGTAAAAATGAGCAATACAGAAATAATTCCAACAACGGCAGAAAAAATAAAACCAATTTTGCAATCAGAAAAAATCACTAGTCTAAAAAATAAGTTATCCACATTGCAAAAGAATTTTGTAAATTCAAAAGATATCACGCAACAAAAAACCATAGCATATGAAATGAACAGCGTAGTAAAACAAATTCAAGAATTTTCGAATTCTTGAAAACCATTTTTATTTTTAATTGCAATATTAATAATAGATGTCAATCATTTAGGATGCGAACAAAGTTCTGCAAGAACTCCATGAAGAGATTTTGGATGAATGAATGTAACTTTAGTGCCAGCAGAACCCGGTCTAATTTTTCCTAGAAATTGAATTCCACATTCTTCCATTCTTAAAACCTCACCTTCGATGTCATCAGTTTCCAATGCCATGTGATGAAGACCTGGTCCTTTCTTATCAAGAAATTTTTTTATTGGGCTAACATCATTTGTTGGCTGCATTAATTCGATTCTTCCGTTTTCAAGATGAATAATTGCAACTTTAACACCCTCAGATTCAACTGTTTCAAATTCAACACTATCAATACCTAATGCTTCTTGGTAAACTTTAGCAGATTCCTCAACATTATTTACTGCAATTGCAATATGATCAATTTTCATCTAAATAATATTATGAATTCAGAGTATTTAGTTTTATTTGATCAGGGTTTTAAAACATGCTGAAATGTACGATTAATTTTTCCTAAATGATTCCAACTATCAAAATAGGTGATCGAAATAATTTCTGTCAACGTTTTTTCCACCTAGTATATTGAGGATGAGTTTTGTCAAATCAGTAGATATCCACCCATTTTGTTTATAAAGAAATTGAGTACCAAGTTGAAAATCGATGAACTGAATATTTTATTTTGTGTACTGTTAACTTGAGGATTTATTGTTTGATGAAAAGTTAAGAAAATTATTTAATTTATCAACATTTGTTTTAAAAATAAACAATTTAGAATTATGAGAATATCCAGTGCTTTTTCTTAAACCAAAATAGCATAAAAACAGCAATAACGACCATACCGCCAATCATTACAAAGTAACTCCCAAACCAATGCAATTCAGGGATATAATCAAAATTGGTTCCATAGATACTTGCAATGAAAGTAATAGGAATGAAAATACTAGCAATAACAGTCAAAGTTTTCATCACTTCATTCATTTTGTTACTAACACTAGAAAGATAAGTGTCAACTAAGCTACCTACCACATCGCGTAGACCTTCAGTAGTATCAATTACTTGAACGACATGATTATAGACATCACGCAAATATGCTTTTGTCTCATCATAAATTAAAGGAGTAGAAGCACGTTGCAGATTATCTAAGACTTCCCTAGCTGGCCAAATAGATTTTCTAAGTAAAACCATCTGACGTTTTAAAATTTGTAATGTATGTAATGTGTTTCGAGTTGGATTAATCATGAGTTCGTCTTCTAAATTTTCTGATATATCACTTATTTTCTCTAAAACAAGAAAATAGCTATCCACTACAGCATCAAGTAATGCATATGTAAGATAATCAGTTTTAGTAGTTCTTAGTTTACCTATATTTTCCCTAAGTCTTTTACGAATCTGATCAAAAAAATCACCTTCTATTTCTTGAAATGTTAAGACATGATACCTAGACATTACAAATGAAATTTGTTCTAATTCTATTTTTCCTGTTTGCTCATCAAAATGAGGCATCTTCAACATCAAAAAAATATAGTTTTCATAAATGTCAATTGTAGGACGTAATTCAGTATTCATAATATTTGCTTGATGTAATGCATGCACATCAAATGCATTACCCAAATTTTCAATGATTTTAGGATCGTGTACTCCAATAATATTTATCCAAGATACATTTGGTTTAATTTTAGATTCTAAACATTTTTCTATTGTAGTATCATTTAATTCTGCAATATTGTGTTTATCATATTCTATCAAATCTATTTTTACATGATCCACTTTTTTCTCGCCAATATGCACCAATTCTCCAGGACGGAGACCTATGGTATCAATCATGGTTATTCGCTTTTTCTTTTTTTTACTTAGCAATCTAGAAAGATGTGGAATTTTATCCAATGTGTATCACTATCGATCAACTGAGATATAAAATAGGATATTGTAATTCGGTAGGAAATAATTATAATCAAAATGGCTAAAATGAAGTACAGTACATAGATTTCATGAGCGCAACAAATCAATTAAGAGAGGATCATGTTCAGGTCCGTAGATTAGAGAAAATAGTCTCAAAATGTGCTCAGGAGATATACAAAGGGACTGAAATTCCATTCTCAGATTTAGAAAAAATCACAGTAATAATATCAGAATTTGTAGATACGATTCATCATTCAAGAGAAGAGGATTCATATTTTCCATGTGTTGCAAGTTATGATAGCCTAAAAGAAGAAATTAGGAAATTCATGATAGAACACGAGTTCGGAAGAAACATTGCAAGAAAAATTTCAGAATATCTAAAAATATGGAAAACTGGAGAAGATGCAAAAGAACCGGTTGCAAGATATTTGAGAACGTATGCAATTTTTCTAGACGATCATCTCAATAAAGAAAATAAATTCTTTGATGATGCAGAAGCAAACGTGTTATCTAAGGAAGAAGAAATTGAAATGTATGAACAATACAGATCAGTTATTGCAATAATGAAAAAAGTAGAACAGATGATTGCAGAAATGGATTGGTTAGAATTAAGACCGTGGTATCAGAAATAGTTTTAGAGAAAATATAATTTTAGACAGATTTTATTTAAAATAACATAAGAAACGACACATTAAATATCAACATTATAAGATGATGTGAAATCCATCAAACTCAGAATACTTCTTTTGGGCGATACTCACCAAATACTTCTCTGAAAGTATTGCTGATTTCACCTGTTGTTGCAAATGATTTTGCAGCCGAAATAATGTATGGCATTAAATTTTCATCAGTATCAGCAGCACTCTTCATTGCAGATAATGCTTTTTCGAGTTTTGTATTATCTCTTGTTGCTCTTAATTCTTTGAGTGCTTTTTTCTGTTGAATTTCAATTCTGTCATCAATTCTTAATAATTCAGGTGACTTTCCTTCTACTTCAGAATATTTGTTTACACCAACAATTACTCGGTCACCAGCGTCTGCCTCCTTTTTGAGACGATATGCATTTTGTCGAATTTCAGATTGGAAGAATCCCTTTTCAATCGCCTTAATTGAGCCCCCCATTTTTTCAATTTGCTTTAGATATTTCCAGACATGTTCTTCAATTTGATCACATAATTCTTCAAGATAGTAAGAGCCAGCCATAGGATCTGCAGTTTTAGTAACGCCACTTTCATGAGCAACAATCTGTTGTGTCCTAAGTGCAATTTTTGCGGATTCCTGAGTAGGCAAAGCAAGTGCTTCGTCTCTGGAATTTGTATGAAGTGATTGAGTTCCACCAATTACAGCGGCCATTGTTTGTATAGCAACACGTACAATGTTATTATCGGGTTGTTGTGCAGTTAATGATTCACCGCTAGTTTGTGTGTGAAATTTTAATTGTAACGAGCGTGGATCTTTTGCATGAAATTTTTCTTTTAGAATTTTAGCATAAACTTTTCTTGCAACTCTAAACTTTGCAACCTCTTCAAAAAACTCAATTGTACAACAAAAGAAAAATGACAACCGTGGAGCAAAATCATCTATTTTTAATCCTCTATCAAGACATGTTTGAATATATGCAATAGCATTTGCAATTGTAAATGCAATCTCTTGTGTAGCAGTACATCCAGCTTCTCTCATATGATAACCAGAAATAGACACGGGGTACCATTGTGGAACTTTCTCAGCACAGTAACCAATCATATCACCAATTAATCTCATAGATGGTTTTGGTGGATAGATGTATGTGTTCCTTGCAATGTATTCCTTTAGGATATCATTTTGTGTTGTTCCTCTAAGTTCAGTGCTTTTGAATCCTTGAGATTCACCTACTATGATATAATATGCCAGTAAAGTCGATGCAGTTGAATTGATTGTCATGGAAGAGCTTACTTTGCCAAGAGGGATTCCATCAAACGCAATTAGCATGTCTTTTAGTGATGCAATTGAAACACCAACCTTTCCTACTTCACCTTCTGCAGGAATAGAATCAGGGTCATGACCAATTTGAGTTGGAAGATCAAAAGCCATGCTCAGACCGGTTTGTCCTTTTTCTAGCATGAATTTGAATCGCTCATTAGTTAATTTTGCATCTCCAAATCCAGAATACTGTCTCATTGTCCAAAATCTTTCACGGAACATTTCAGGATGAATTCCTCGAGTATATGGGTAAACACCAGAGTCTTCTTTGACGTATTTCTTGGATGATCTATTGTAGATTCGCTTTACTGGAAAATTAGAGTCAGTCACATACTGTTTTACACTTTCTTTTTTTGTTGTTTGTTTTTTTACCATGGCTTTCACTTTATCAAAGATTTTGTAATTTTGTCTGCTGCCTCAAAAGGATCCATTTTTTTTGATTGAATTTGTTTAAGATATTTAGAAAATGTTTTATCAGTTTCTAGCATTAATTCGATCTTTTCACTCATATTATTTAAAATAATATCTTTTAATTCAGTCTCTAGTCGGAACATATCTTTTTCTTGTTTATTTTTCTTTTTTATAGCCATCATTTCTTTTAGAGTTTTAGCAAATTCAGATATTCCAGAGTTTTTCTTAACAGATGTCTTCAAAAACACTATATTTTTTTCAGTTGAACCAACGTATTCTCTAACTGCGTCAAATAGTTGATTTGCCCCATCAAGATCACTTTTGTTTACAAGATAAATATCTCCGATTTCAGTCAAACCCGCCTTTATTGTTTGAATACTATCTCCAGTGTTAGGATTAAAAACAACAACTGTAATATCTGCAATATTTGAAATTTCAACTTCAGTTTGACCGGCACCAACACTTTCAATAATTATTGGATTAAAACCAGCATATTCTAAAATTCTAATACTGTTTCTCAGTGATCTAGAAATGGCTCCAGTTGCACCCCTTGATGCAATGCTACGGATATAAGTTCCAGAATCAGTAGATTCAGTCATTCTAACTCTATCGCCCAATATTGCACCACCGGTAACATGACTTGTAGGGTCAATTGCAAGAACAGCTGGTTTTGTATGAAGTTTTTTTAATGCTATCGATGTTTTGTTGATAAGTGAGCTTTTACCAGCACCTGCAGGACCTGTAATTCCAATAATTGATGCATTTCCAGTTTCTTTGAAAATTTTTTTTAATAGTTTTCTTGCCTCAATTGGATCATTTTCAACTATTGAAATGGCTTTGGCAATTGCACCTCGTTTGCCTTTTTTTAAATCAGAAATATCCAATACAGTATAATTTTTGTAAGGTGCAATAAAATCTTGCTTGTGATCTATGGATTTCCATAAATGATTGGAGGAGCAGGTTTGCCGTATGGGTGAATTTCTGTTTTTAGAGAAACTTTCCCAAGTTCTTGATGATCTATTAGAAAGGTTACAGGGTGTACCTGCCAGCCGTATGTTGGTACAACTGGAAATTGTACAGTTTCTACAAATTTAGAACCAGACAAAGTTTTTTGATATGATTCATCCATTCCCAAAATTTCTAAAACTACATAATTAGTTTTTTCAGATTTATCATGATAAGATATTTCCACATATCCTGTATCATAATAGGTAGCATCAATTTCAAATGTAGATTTTATAATGTCTTTGTTGGGACTAGAGCCAGAAAGAAACAATATTGCCAAAACAGTAATTACAAGAATAGAGATTACAGGGATTATTTTTTTTGCCATGAGTATTATGTAAATTCTTTTCTCATACTACGCAGAAATTTGGAATTGATTCTAATTCTTTCAAGTGTTTGTTCTTGTGTTCTTTCAGTTCCTGGAGTAGGATTCTTTTTGAAAAACTGACGAATTTCTTTTTCCATAGAGTCATCTGCAACAGATGAAATACTTGCAACGATTCTGTTAAACAGTGGATTTCCTTGGCCCACTTTTTTGCTTAGTTTTGGCCAGTTAGTCTTAAGCCAAGGCCATAAAATATTTTTGCCATATGGGTTTGCAGCTACTTTCATGATTGGAAGCTGCATGTTTTGGGAGCGAACCTCTGATGTTTGTGAAAAGTTTAATAATTTTTTCAATAGTTTCTTGTCTTTGAAACTGCACATTGCTCCAAGGAATCTGAGTTTTTCTTCCATCGTTTTTGCATTTCTGTAAAGACGTATTAGTTCATCAAAAGTTTTAGAATTTCCATTCCATGCAACAACAGAACACACAGGTTCTACTAAATCGGGTGATAGAGAAGAAGGGGTTTTCAAGAATTGTTTATATCTGCTTTGAGATTCCATTGTAACTTCATTGTCATCTAGTTTACCTAATGTAGAAATTACCAAACCACGCATCATAGCATCAGTATGTTTGTCTGTTTTTTTAGGAGACCATCCCAAGTCATGTAAGATCTTTTTTAGATAATTTACAGCGTAACTTTTAATCTCTGAAGAGAAATCTTCTCCAAATGCTCTGAAATATAATGAAGATAAATTATGTACGACATTTACAGATGCCAAATAACTATCTTCATCATAGTAAGCATCAGAAAAATCAAGATAATTACGAACTTTATCATCACATGAGATACAAAGTGAAAATAGATCATTTTGAATTGCCCATCTATCAATTGCCGAGAGTTGTTTTTTGTCTACAAGCATTTTTAGATCAAGTAAAGTACTTGCATCATATTTTACACGATAGAATCCTTTTCTTCCAAAATTTGCTACAAATCCAATGTTATCTTTAGGTAATTTTATAGACATAGATTTTTTTGTAAAAAGTTTCTGGAATAATTGATCTTTTAATCCAACAGATAGAGGAATTGACCATAATCCCTTATGTGATCTTTTGTCGGATTCTAACATGTATCTCCTTTGTTTGAGATGTAATGTAGAATCATGTTTTTTGATTTCAACTACTGGGAACCCAGGTTGTTTTAACCATGTAGATACCATAGAACGCACAGGCATTCTAGAAACCTTACCTATTGCATCCCAAAGATCCTGCCCTTCAGCATTTTTGTATTTAAAATTAGCAAGATATTGTTTTAGCCCTTTTTGGAAATTTGATTCACCTACATAATTTTCCAGCATTCTCAAAACACATCCACCCTTATCATAAGAAATAGCATCAAAGATTTCACGAATTTCAGATGTAGAGTGTACTTTAACATCTATTGGGTGCGTACTTTTTAGTGAATCCAACCCCATTGCAACATTCATAGCATTCTCAACAAATTGATTCCACAAGTCCCATTCTGGATAAAACTTATCAACAAACTTTGTTGCCATAAATGTTGCAAAGCTCTCATTGAGCCACAAATCATTCCACCACTTCATGGTAACAAGATTTCCAAACCACTGATGTGCAATCTCATGGGAGATTACTTCTGCAATGTACTGTTTTGTTCTAGTGGAGGATGTTTTTGGGTCATAAAGTAGAATCGTCTCTCTAAAGGTTATTGCACCCCAATTTTCCATTGCACCTGCAGCAAAATCCGGAATTGCTATCAAATCTAATTTGGGCAACGGATATTTTATTCCAAAATATTTCTCATATGAAGATAACAATTTTGTTCCAAGTTCAAGTGCATATTTGCCTTTAGATTTATTTCCTTTTGTTGTAATTACGCGAACTTTAATTTTTCCAGTGTTACCTGCGATATATTCAAACTCACCTACTGCCAGATAAATAAGATATGTGGACATTATTGGAGTTTTTGCAAATTTGTACAGAGTTTTATGTTTCATTTTCTTTTTTGAAATGATTGGCATGTTAGAAATTGCAGTAAATCCGTTTTCTGCAATTATTGAAATATCAAATGTTGCTTTGGCTTCTGGTTCATCCCAACAAGGGAATGCTCTTCTTGCATCAGATGCCTCAAATTGTGTTGTTGCAAGATATTTTATTTTACCATTTTGTTTGTACTGACTTCTGTAGAACCCAAGCAATCTATCATTTAATTCTCCAATAAATTCAATTTCAATAAAAGCTACACCCTTGATTTTATTTTTAATTAAAATTGTCAGCTCCTCTTTTTTTGGATCAGTTTTAGTGATGGCTTTTGTAGATATTCCATTATGAATAACATAACATGACTTTATCTTGAGTTCAGCGCAATGCATAGTAATTGAATTTACAGATTCTTTACACTCTATAGCGATCTTTTCTTTGCCATTAAATGTAAAATTTTTGAAAATAGGCTCAAATTCAAGCACGTAATTTACGGGAATCACATTCACAGTGAGTGTACTTTTCTAGCGCCTTATGTAAATTTCTAATAACAAAAAAAGAAGAGGTGATCGACTTGATGGAATTATTAACCATGAATAATCAAAACAATCATGTCAAGAATTCTGAAAGCAACTTCGATGGATCATGTCAATATGACAGTAAAAAATTTAGAAGAGAGTGTAAAGTTTTACAAAGATCTTTTTGGTTTTGAAATTAAAAAAGAACAGCCTGATGATAAATCCAAAATCATAGGCAATAACAACATCAAACTTTGTCTTTATGAAGATCCAGATATGAAACCAGAAGGGGCAATCGCTCATTTTGGATTTCATGTAGAAAATTTTGATGAAATAATGGAGATATGTAAATCGTTAGATGTCAAAATATACTATGATGGCCCAGTTCAATTTGAAAAATCTAGATCAGTATACATCAGTGATCCAAGTGGATACGATATCGAACTGAGTGAAGTTCAAGGTGGCGGGTTATAATTAATTCAAATTAAAAAGATATGTTTCAGATATTTGTACTATCTTTAGAATTTATAAAAACAAATTATTTTAAATGTTTTTATTAGAATTTATCTTGCTTTTCTGGTAAATCCAGGTTCAATGTTACAATTAGAGGCAGCAGATGTTTGAAATTGTTTATTTTCTTTTTTCTTTTTGTTTTTGGATTCAACATTAAGAATAACTTTGAAAACTTTTTTTGCAGAGGAGTTTACTTTTTGAGTCTCAGTGTAAATGATATTGTAGGAAGAAGTATTTTTTGTGGCTTTCTTTTTATTTTTTAGCTTATCAGTATCAGATGGATTTTTTTGAGTCCATTTGATATTGTTTATGTCAGATGAGGAGGAACGTTCAATATTGTAATCTCCAAATGATTTAATCATGTTTCTTTGATTGGGATTACGAACATAAGCGTATTGATTAGTTAGAATCAAAACTTTATCACATGATGCTTTTAAAAATACTGGTTTACCTGTTTCTGTATTGTCTGAGCGTGTTCTGCTTTGTTTTTAAGATTCGAAAATCAGATAAAGGCTTTAAAATAATGACTAACAAGCACAAGCATGAAACAAAAGACAGCATCTAGACGTGTCAAAATTTTAGTTGCAAAATTGGGTTTAGACGGTCATGATAGAGGGGCTCTAGTGTTATGCAGAGCATTTAGAGATGCAGGCATGGAGGTCATTTACTCAGGTCTTTTTGCCACTCCAGACAGAGTAGCACAAATTGCTGAAGATGAAGATGTAGACGCAATAGCAATGAGTTTACTTAATGGTGCGCATGGAACATTATTTCCAAGAGTAGTGCAAGCATTAAACAAAAAAGGGATTAAAGACGTGCTAGTAATTGGCGGCGGGGTTATACCTGAAGAAGATAAGAAAGATCTTAAAAAATCAGGAGTTGATGAAGTGTTTGGCCCAGGTACGCCACTAAAAGATATAATTGAACACATAACAACCGGTGTTTCAAAATTAAGAAAAATTTAAAGATTATTCTTTAGAATCAGGCCACATCATTTTACGCATTTGTTTGCCAACTTTTTCTATTTGATGTGCCTCGGTTTCTTTCATGTATTTATCAAAAGAGTCTTTACCATTTTTCTTATACTCATTAATCCATTCTTTGTTAAATGTGCCGTCTTGAATCATTTTAAGAACTTTTTTCATTTGTTTTTTAGTGTCATCAGTAATTACCATTGGGCCACGGGTCAAACCACCATATCGTGCAGTTTCACTAACTCGCCTCCACATTCCATTTATGCCATATCGTTGAATCATATCTACAATTAATTTTAATTCATGTAAAACCTCAAAGTATGCGATTTCTGGTTGATATCCAGCTTCTACGAGTGTTTCAAATGCAGCTTTTACCATTGATGCGGAACCACCACAAAGATCTGCTTGTTCACCGAACCAATCAGTTTCAACTTCTTCTTGAAAAGTTGTTTTGATCAATCCTGCACGTGCACTACCAATTGCTTTTGCAATTCCTAGTGTTCTATCCCAAGCTTTTCCAGTAAAATCTTGATGTACTGCAACAATTGACGGTGTTCCAAATTTTTCAAGATATGTTTCTCTTACTTTAGATCCTGGTCCTTTTGGTGCAACCATGATAATATCAACATCTTTTGGAGCATCAATCCATTTCCAATGGATTGCAGCTGCATGTGAAAAGGATAATGCTTTTCCTTTAGAAAGATTTGGTCCAATTTCATCTTTGTATACTTGTGATTGAATCATGTCGGGAAGTAAAACATGAATAATATCGGCTTTTTTACATGCATCAGATACAGACATTACGGTATGGCCATCAGACTTTGCCTTTTTCCAGCTTTTTCCACCTTTTTTAAGACCTACAATTACATTAAGACCAGAATCTTTCATGTTGTTGGCTTGGGCATCACCTTGAATTCCATAACCAATTACAGCTATAATTTGGCGCTTTAGTGGAGCTAAACTAATGTCTTTATCCTTCCATGTTTTTGCCATGATATTACACAAAATATTGCAAATATTAACTATAGAATTTCAAATTTGTATTATTTTGTTGCAGCCACGACATTTTACAGTGACTACATCACCAGGTAATCGTTGAAATCTCTTTGAACCACAGTTAGGACAAATTGGACAAGCGCGTACTGGTTCCATTAATGCTCAGTAGGTTTTGTATCGGATTTAGATATTATGTCTAATCTTTTTTTTGCATTGATTTTTTCTAGATAGGTAACAACTGCGGGAGGAACAAGGTTTTGCCAATTATCACCACTTATTATCATTGATCTGATTCTACTTGCGTTAAATTGTAGTCTATCTAAAAATCTTGGTGATACAACATGAATTGCAGAATCAGCCAATAGCATTTTGACATAGTTATTTCCACTATACACTTTATCAAAATACGGTAATGCTGCCTTAAGATAAGAGACCCATGTTGCAACATTAAATTGGTTTTCAATTGCAACAATAAAACATCGCGATAAATCAACATCAGATTCTTTTAAAGAGTTGTGAATCATTTCGATTCGTTCACCAGCTGTAAATGGATCTTTTTCCAAATAATTGAATTGAGAGCTGGTTATTGCAATAATTACTTCGTCACATTCATCAAGAACTTGTTTTACCAAATTCAAATGCCCCATATGAAAGGGCTGAAACCTTCCCATCATCAATCCACGCATAAGATGAGATTAATTTTGATTTAATTAAATCAGTCTATTTGATTGTGCCACTACCAAGAATTCGAATGGTTGTTGATTCTGGTTTTAGAATTACTGCAATGTCGCCTGAATTACAGACTATGGGTTTTTCAAATGTTAGTTTCAAAGGAGTGATTGAAGAAAATTTTGCTGCTTTGATTTGTAGACCTATGCTAACTAGGCATCCTTGATTTTGTGCAATGTCTGTTTTATAAAATGGACTTTTTTTAAAATCAAGTTCAATTTCTGATTTCACATCAACTGTTCCGGCTTGAGCAATGACATCACCTCGTCCAACATCATCTGGTTTTATACCCTTTACAGCCAATCCTACTCTTGCAGGACACACAGATTCATCAACCGGATCATCATGCATTTGAATTGATTTTATCATCACATCAATTCCAGCAGGATATAGTTTGAGATTATCATATTGTTTGATTTTTCCAGATATTACTTTACCAAGAATCACAGTTCCAACTCCTTTAACATCAAAGCAGTGATCAATTACCAATTTAGGAGAATCAGTATTTGTAATTGATTGAATCTTATCCATTTCTTCTTTGAGTTTGTCCTGTTCCACTTTGAAATATTTTTCAACTACCGTATCTTTAATCATAGAATTTAATTTTGATTCATCGACATCAAAAGTGTGAGATAGTATTCCCTTTTCTTTTTTCAGAATATCAAGTGCGATGATTTGCTCTCCAGTAAATTTATCAAGTTTATCAACATGAAGTATCACGTATTCTGCAAGATTAATTGCTTGTAAAAGGGGCTGAATTTTATCAGGAAATCCGCTAGGAGTAACCCATGTTTTAATCACATCGGATTCTTTTCTATCATAAAGTGAAAGATCAGTAACGGTCCCTTTTTTACCAAATTCTGATGCGATGTCTTGTTTTCCCAAGACTACAAAATTTATGGATTTCATAGTATTGAGAAAGTTTTGACTTTATTTTAAGCCTGTTTTGAGTGAGTCATAAAAAATGAGCGCAAAATTGACTAAAGGTTAAAAAAATAAAAAAAGAAAATAAAGGTTATTTCTGTACTTTAAAAGTAGGTCCCCAAGAATCTGTTTTTCTAAGATCCAATGAACTTACCAAGTGTGGTTTCTCAAGAGTGTTCATTTTTTCAAATGATGGATTTAATGGATGGTAACCAGTACACGATATCTTGTAAGTATTCACCAATGCAAATCCATTTGCACCGACATAGCCTTCCTCAGCATTATACGATGTATCTGAATCATATGTTGTAACACGACAGTTGTCGTACTGATATGTTTTGACCAATTTGCTATTGTGCACTATATCCACAGTTGCTTGAAACAAACCTTGATGATCTGAACCTGCATATCCACGTGTTCTAATTTGATCTGTCAATTTGTACAGAAGTGGAGAATCACCGACTACTCCCTGCAATTCAAAAACAGGATTCACTCTTTGTTTTTTAAGCACTTTTGTTATATCACCTATTTGCTTAAAGACAGGGAAATTGAGTTTTTCTTGATCACCATTAGCAGCATTCAACGTAACAAAAGCTTGAGTAAAACCACCCATCATGTATGGATTAGGTTTTGGTGTGTCAGTTATTTGTCCATAGTTTTGTGTAGTCAATCCAGCGCATGTGACTGTTATATCTTGAACTATAGCAAAGCCACTTTTTCCGGTATAACCTTCCTCTTTATCAAATAATGTATCAACTTTGTATTCCTCAATACGACAATCAGCAAACTTTAGGGTTCGGAATGTCTTTGAATCATTTGCAAAATCCACATTTACTTGAAATTTTTCATTGTATGATATAGGACTACCTGCAACTGATTGTGCTTTGTTTATTGCGTTATCTAACAAGGTGTAAGATTTTGCAATTCCCTCCACTGTAAAGCTAGGACGATCCTGAGATGTTTCATCAAATCCAGTGTTTAGTTTGAATACTGGAAAGTCTATTTTCTCAATTCCTTGATCAAAATAAAATGTTGCATAAGAATGAACATCTTCTGCCAATTTTTGAGAGTTCTTTCCATAATCATGGATTTGACTTTGTGAATATACGGTATGATCTTGTAGCTCTTTAGGAACAGATTGTTTTACTGATGTACATGTGAAATCAATCACATTGACTATTGCAAATCCAGTCTTTGTTGTAGTATAACCTTCAGCATTATCTAACAATGTATCTACTGTTGAAGTAACCACTCTACAATCATTGTAATGAATATTCTTTTGAGTCACTCCACCTTTTACCAAATCCACGTCTACTACAAATTGCTTGTAATCGTACTGTGTCTCAGCTGGAGCCAACAAAAAGTCATATGCTTGGTCCATAGCTTCATTGAGGTATGGATAATCCTCAACAATACCTTGTAACTCAAAATCGGCTCGGTTATTTCCAACATAAGAGGTAGTCATTTTAAAGACTGGAAAATAGATTTCTTCCACCCCATCTCTAAATGTGAATTTCACTTTTGCATATGTGTCTTCTACCATCTTGAAATTGGTCACTGATACAGCAAAGGAGTCATTTACAGATACTGAGATCGATGCAATTGCAAGTATAGCAATTACACTCAGAGTTGTCATAGTTATTGCGTTTTTGTAATTCATTGATGTTATCAGTAATTTAGGGAACTATAAGATAAATCAATATTTTCTATGATCATAACATACAACTAGATAGTTACAATGATCTATATAGAAAAATACAATGTAATAAGAAAACATCTCGAACTATTTACCAATCTAAAAAGTGTATTCAGTGTTAAATCATGTCAATAGTATGGAGAAAGAAGCAAAACATCTTATCAATAAGATGGATTAGATAATTCATGATCATTTGGTTTTTTATAATTATGCATAATGATTGAGTGTTGATTTTCGATTTGACAAATTGAGATATCTCTTGGTAATAAAATATGAAATTAATCTAAGATATAAAAAGAGCAAATGAACCACATTATGAAAATTACCAAAATTGAGCCTAAGGAAACGAATTCAGCATTGCAATATAACTTGCAAAACGATGATTTTTCGGGGTTACTGATTTTTGATGGTATTTTGAAATGGTTTTTCCAGTGGAACCATTTAGTCCAAGTGGTCCTTTGACAAATTTCTCTTTATTTGCCCAAGACAAAACTTCATCAGTTGGACTGTAATAGTTAACAATTTTACGCTTAATTATTTTATCAAGTAGCGGGCCATATTTTTTTGATGACGGAATATCACTTGTAATGGATGCACCAAAAAAATAAACACTTTCAATAATTCCATTATTCTGACTTTTTTTTGCCAAATTTTCTACAGTGCTTAAAATTACTTGTGAACCTAAAGAGTGGCCAATAAGACGGATCTTAGTTAGAGGGCTTACAGATTTGAAATATTCAATAAACATAGAAAGATTATGACCGTTTTTCTTTGCAATTATTTGACCAGCTAAAAGTGCACGTTTTACATGTTTTTGTAAATGGGCACCAGTGGTATTAGAGTCATAGCTAAATCCAACAACTGGGAAAACATAACCTAAACGTAATAATCTGTTTTTTGCCAAAACAACCTTTGCTATTGCACCAGAATTATCATTCCTTAATCCATGGATCATTATAACAAGCTCTTTAGAACCAATAAATTTTTCAAAATCTTTTTTTGGGTATAAAAAATAAGAGTTGTTTTTAATAGTTTTTCCATATGTAAGATCATAATATCCTCTAGTAGATATTCTTGGGATGGTTTTTCTCATTGTAATGGACCGAGTAGTTTTTTGTATTTTGCAATATCTGTTTCTTCGACTTTAACAAATAGTGGGATGGCATTACCTAAAACATGTCCAGATTTTATACCAACATCAGAAATTGAATCCCACTTGTTTTCATTTACGTTACCAAAAAAACCAATCTGTTCCCAAATTTTTTGAGATGATACAGGCAGAAATGGAAAAAGAGCAATTGCCATACTACGAGCGGCATTTACAGATAAAAACACACAGTTTGCAGTTCCAGGTCCTTTCTTCCATGGCTCTTTATGCTGAAAATATTGATTAAAATAAGATGAAAATTCCATGATTTTCTTCAGAGCCCTGTCCAAATGATTTTGCTCCATTAGAATTCCTAGATCTTCAGCAAGACATTTTATTTTGTTTTCAGCTTCAGTATCTTTTTCATCATAGTTTTCAGTTTCTGGGATTACTCCATTAAACGCTTTTTTTGTGAATCCTAATGCACGGTTAACAAAGTTTCCAAGATTTCCAATCAGTTCAGAATTAATTCTGTTAGTGAATTCATCCCAATCAAAATTCAAATCATCTTGAGAGTAGGGATTTATTGCAATTAGATAATATCTCAGATAATCTGCTGGATAGTATTCTAAGAATTGTTTTAATCCAATGTACCAGTTTCTGCTTTTTGAGATTTTCTTTGATTGTAATGTAAGATGACCTCTTGTTGGAATAAAGTCAGGTAATTTGTATTCGCTGTTTAATCCTAAACGCATTGCAGGTAAAAACAGAAAGTGATGATAGACAATATCTTTACCAATAAAATGATAAATATCTGCAGAATTCCAAAACTCTTTTCCGTTTATTCCTTTATCATTAAGAAATTTTAATGCCGTTGAAATGTATGCCAAGTGGTTATCAAACCACCCGTAGAATACTTTATCTTTAGTGCCAGCAATTGGAACTGGAACCCCCCAAGAAATATCACGTGTTATATCCCAATCAATCAAACCAGACTGTATCCAGTTTTGAACATATTTTTTTACGTCTTTTTGGAGATTATCATTTTCATCTAACCATTTGTATAATGCATCACCAAAATTTTTTAATTTGAAAAAGAAATGGGTTGTTTTTTCTTTGGTAGGAATTTGTCCACATATAGAGCATTTTGGATTAGATATTTCCTCAGGAACTCGTCCGCAACTTTCACAAAGATCAGAGTATTGATCAGTCGCATTACAATAAGGGCAGATTCCCTTTACGTATCGATCAGGAAGGAATTTTTTGTCATTATTACAATAAAATTGAATGATTTCTTTTTCGTATAGGTGCCCTGCAGAGTTGAGTTTGTTAAACACATCTTGGACAAACGATATATTTTCAGGAGAACTTGTTTTATAAAAAAAATCAAAATTAATTCCAAATGCAGTAAAATCATCATAATCGCGTTTATTCCAGTATGCAACATATTCTGAGGGTGTCTTTCCTTCTTTTTCAGACTGAATCAAAATAGGGGTACCGAAATCATCTGATGCACAAAAATAGTATGCCTCAACGCCTTTTAATTTTAGAAATCTTGTTGTAACATCAGCTGGTAAATATGTAGATGCAACGTGTCCAAGATGGATTTCCCCATTAGCGTAAGGTAATGCACTAGTAATGATTGCTTTATTTTTCATTAGTCATATTTTGAAATCTATTTGGAGTTAAGAAGTTTACCAACTATGCGCATATTTGACTTGTTCAGGTGTCAACTTGTCAATTTTTACATCCATTGCTTGTAGTGCATCAACTGCAACTTGCTTATCTATTTCTTCTGGAACATTGATTATTTTATTACCAATTTTTGCATGATTTTTAAGAATGTATAAAACAGAAAGAATCTGATTAGAAAATGACTGTGCCATTACTTCTGGAGGATGTCCTTCTGCTGCAACAAGATTTGCTAATCTTCCTTCTCCAATAAGATAAACACGTTTTCCATTTCTGAGAGTACATTCATCAAGGTTTGCTCTTACTCTTTTTACAGATTTAGATTCTTTAAGCAAAAACTTGCTATCGATTTCAACATCAAAATGACCAACGTTTCCCATAATAGCACCATCTTTCATTTGCAAGATGTGTTCTTTTCTAATTACACTGGTCATTCCAGTACAAGTAATGAAAATATCACCTAGTTTGCAGGCTTGGGCCATTGTCATTACTTCAAATCCATCCATATGAGCTTCTAATGCTTTTATCGGATCAATTTCAGTAACCAATATTTTTGAACCCATTCCGTGACATCTTGCTGCAACACCACGTCCTACCCAACCATAACCAACAACTACAACTCTTTTTGATGCCATAAGTAAATTCATTGCACGTAAGTATCCATCAATCGTACTTTGTCCAGTACCATATCGATTATCAAACATGTGTTTTGTGTATGCTTCATTAACTAAGATTACAGGATAACGGAGCTTACCTTGATTTTCAACTGCCCTTATTCTGGTCACACCTGCAGTAGTCTCCTCAGTAGCTCCAAGTATTTTCATATTTTTGTATCTATTATCAAAATGTGCTTTCACATTCATGTCAGCACCATCATCAGTCAAAATTGTAGGTTTGTGATTCAATACTTGATCAATGCACCAATCATATTCTTTTACAGATTGACCATGCCATGCATAAACATGAATTCCTTGTGATACTAAAAATGCTGCAATGTCATCTTGTGTAGTAAGAGGATTTCCGCCACAGCACGCAACAGTTGCGCCAAGCTCCTTTGCTCCCATTAAGAGAACAGATGTCTCTTTTGTAATGTGCAAACAAAATCCCAAAGTGATACCTTTGAGTGGTTTTGATTTTTTTAATCGATTAATAGTATTATCTAAAATTTGCATGTGAGATCTAGCCCATTCATAAGATAGCTTACCATCTTGGATCAATTTTTTGCTGGACTTTACCTTACTCATCAAATTTTGGCATCAGAAAGAGTATAAAATTCTATCATGCGAATCTAAATAAATGACAAAATTATAAAATTAACAAGTATGGTTTGGAAGAAAATTGCTGAAAAAGGAGATATCGTAGCAGGAAAAGGTAAGGCATTTAAAATTGATGGAAAACAAGTTGCAATTTTTAATCAAGACGGATATCATGCGATAGATGATCTTTGTGTCCATCAAGATGGCTCAATCGCACCAGGTAAACTTGAAGGGTATATTGTAGAGTGTCCATTACATTTTTGGCATTATAATATCAAAACAGGAGAACTGAAGGATTATCTTAAAGATGTAAAATTGGCAACATATCCTGTTGAAGCTAGAAATGATGGAATTTATGTGGACATCTAAGTGTTAAAATTAAAAAATCATTAAAATCAAGCACAGTTATTGGGTAATCATTAATTTTGTAATATTTTGAAAAGACAGAGGGTTTTATATTTAAAAACTATAATTGAGATATGCATAAAAAAATAATTCTTCCAATGATAGTAGGAATTTTAGTTGTAGGCATTACACAATTTGTGTTTGCAGAAGAATTAGAAAAAACAACATTTGTTGCAGTAGACAAGGAACAATTTGAACAGCCTAAATCAAAATATAATTCTGAACAAATCACAATTTCAGGATATGTTCAAGATTACACTAGAGGTGATAAGATCATCATAGTGATTATTCATCCAGATCAATCCCAAGATGAGATTCAAACACATGCAACAAAGAACGGTGAAATTTACACCCTACTTGATATAACTAATGACTCACAAATAGGAGTTCATCAAATGGTTTTGAAATACAGAGATATGGAAGTAGCATCAACATCATTTGAAATTATAGAAAAATAATCAAACATCATAATAAATTACATATCTTCAAAAAATTGTTGTAAATATTGGAATTATCAATTTTTAGAATTAAATTAAGAAAATGAATAAAATAGTTAAAAAGAGATACATATGACATGTGGTACAATTTTTATTCTCACATATTATGTAGAATAGTTATTGAACCGAGATATCATTAATGAAATTATAAAACAAGATTATGATGCTATTATTGAAACAGTAGAAAATTTCTTATTAAAACAAATTGAAAAAAATAATGCAGAAGGAGTTATACTAGGATTGAGTGGAGGAATAGATTCGGCAGTTTTGGCATATATTTGCAAAAGAAAACTAAAAGAAAAAACATTAGCAATCATAATGCCAGATACACAAATCACACCAAGTATAGAAACAGAGGATGCAATGAAAATAATTTCACTTACAGGGTTAGAATACAAATTAATCGACATTAAACCAATTGTAAATGAATATTCAAACTATCTTGAACCTAGTGATTGGGCCAAAGGAAATCTCAGAGCACGTGTGAGGGCAAATATTTTGTATTATTATGCAAATGCAAAAAACTATCTTGTGTTAGGGTCAAGTGATAAAAGTGAGTACCTCATAGGATATTTTACAAAATATGGTGATGGGGCATCGGACCTAGCTCCAATAATTTCATTATACAAATTACAAATAAGAGAGATTGCCAAAATTTTAGGAGTCCCTCAGAATGTGATTGAAAAAAAGAGTAGTCCTCATTTATGGAAAGAACATGAAGCAGAAAAAGAATTAGGGGCATCATATGAGGAGATAGACTCTATACTTTATTGTATTTTTGAGAAAAAATTTTCAATTGAACAAACAACAAAAACATTACAAATTGAAAAACAGATGGTGGAAAAGATCTATAAATTGCATCTGGACAGCATGCACAAAAGGGAGAAACAACAAAAACCATTTGAGGATAAATGATGAAACTGCAAGACACACTTAGTAATTCAGAACAAATTCTAGATATTACAAAAACAGTAAAAATTTACTTGTGTGGTGTAACAGTTTACGATGAATCACATATAGGACATGCAAGAACAATAATTGTTTTTGATGTACTAAGAAAATATTTAGAAAGTAAAGAGATCAATGTAAATTTTGTCCAAAACTTTACAGATGTGGATGATAAAATAATTAATCGTGCAAAATTAGAAAATACATCTGCTGAACAAATTAGTTCAAAATACATTCAAAATTATTTTACAGATTTTGATAGACTAAATGTAAAACATGCAACAAACTATCCCAAAGCAACGGAACATATAACAGACATTATAGAATTTATTGAAAAATTAATAGAGAAAGGAATTGCATATTTATCAAAAAATGGAGTATATTTTTCAGTATCAAAATTTTCTCAGTATGGTAAACTATCAAAAAAGAAAATAGATGAGTTACAATCAGGTGCAAGAATAGAAGTGGATGAAGCAAAAAAAGATCCTCTAGATTTTGCATTGTGGAAATTTTCAGACACATTACCAGTGTGGGACAGCCCATGGGGCAAAGGAAGACCAGGATGGCATATAGAATGCTCTACGATGAGCATAAAATACCTTGGAGAAAATTTTGACATACATGGTGGTGGCAGAGATTTGATATTTCCTCATCATGAAAATGAAATTGCACAGTCAGAATCGTTTACATTAAAACCGTTTGCAAAAATTTGGATGCATGTGGGCATGGTGACAATAAATGGTGAAAAAATGTCAAAATCGCTTGGAAACATAAGATCAATAAAACATGTATTAGATAATTGGGGACCAAACATCATCAGATTATTTTGCTTGTCAGGGCATTATTCAAAACCAATAGATTATTCCGAAGAATTACTAAAAGAAAATCTTACAAAATGGCGTCAAGTCGAAATTTGCTATTATGAACTAATTCACACAAATAGTAAAAATCAGAGCAGTGAAATCAAATCAGTGATCGAAAAAATTAGCAATGAATTTGATAATGCGTTAGAATCAGATTTGAATACACATCTTGCGCTATCAGCATTTTTTAAACTTGTAAAAGAAATCAATTATTTAGCTGCTGAAGAAAAGATTAGTGCACATGATGCTGAAATTATCATTCCAGAATTTGAAAGAATGCTTAAAATTTTAGGGCTCATAATACCAAAAATAACTCCAAATGAAAAACAAGAAATTGATAATATGATAGCATCAAGAGAACAGTTAAGAAAAGAAAAGAAATTCCAAGATGCAGACAAAATTAGAGACAGTCTTAATGAAATGAATATTGAGTTAGTTGATCACAAGGATAAAACAATTTGGATAAGAAAAGAAAAGATCAAAGCAGACAATAAATAATTTCATAAAAAAGTACAAATTAAAAAAGTTAGTCCAGTCTAATTAGTTGCATCTAATTTTCACATTATTTAATAATTGATAAAGATGAAATTATTCATGAATGCGTGGAGTAAATTTTGGAAATGGTATGAAGATAAAATATTGGGCAGTATAATCATAATTGCAATAATTCAGTTTATTCAAATTCCGCACATGATATGGAATGCAGATATGATGCTACAGGTAGGAATGATATCTAGAGTGAATCCAGTAATAGACTGGTTATTGTATGGAGTTGACTTGATTGAAATTGTATCAATTATCAATGTAGGAATGATAATGTTTAGTTTAATTAAAAAAAGAAGAGCAAAACAAGTAGTGAATAGTGCAAAACAAGATTAGCGCCAGTACAAATAGAAGAAGAAAGACAGTCAAGCATGTCATTATTTTGTGAAAAATGTAACAATCGAAGACTGCCAAAATGGATTAAAGAAGAAAACAAGACAGACTGGCTTTGTGAAACTTGTGGAAATTATGTTGATAGTAAAAACAACATTATTCGGCAACATACAAAATAATTGAGAAGATGTACATTAGTAAATTATTTTTTAGAAGCGCTAACCAAAGATACAACATCTCTATCTCTTAGCTGATAATCCACAGGCAACCTAAGATTATATCTCAAATCTTTTCCATAAAGCAGTCCCTTTGTAAGATCAGTATGAATCTCTTTTGCAAGATCAGCAATTGTCGCTCCAGCTTTAAGCAGAATCAAATCAGGCAACACATGTCCTTTATGATCTGCCAGATGTTTCTCATCGGCAACAGGATAAATGGAGTTCATCTTTAGAAGTTTAAAGACTGCAACGTTTATTGCAAATTGCACTCCTGTTCGCATGTATTCTCCCATTATTCCCTTTTTAATGAAATCTAATGCATTGATTTGTTTTTCATTGAGATCCTCAGATTTTATTATTTCAAATTGTTCCGAACCTGGAGAATATTTAATCAGCCCCTTTTGTTCAGCTCTTCTTAGACTAAATTCACTATCACCACTGACAGGAATTACAATAGAATCATTGTAACGTTCTCTTAGACGAGCAAAATTTTTGTCTGCACCATCTACATCAATTTTGTTTGCAACAATCAATGTAGGCTTTGAAATTTTTCTAAGGTGTGTAGTAAGTTTTTTTGTATCAATCGTATCAAAATTATCAAAGTCCTTATCTTCAAGTCCAAGTGTAACTAGTGCATCTTTTACATGTATTTTGTTTACACCTATTCCACGATACAAATCAGTAATGGCATCAACAATGTCAGAACCAGTTCTAATTAATTTTGAAACTTTGTCTCGGTTTCCTTCTAAAATTTTATGATACCACATTGTCAACTCCTCTTCAATGTCTGCAAAATCAGATATGGGATCACCACTTCCAACCTCACTAATTTTTCCAGAAGAGTCTATACCGCCCGATGCATCAACTACATGAAGTAACGCATCAGATTGTGCGGCGATTGAAAGAAATTGATTGCCCAATCCTTTTCCTTTCCATGCGTCTTTAATCAGGCCAGGTAAATCAATCAATTCCACTGGAATGTACCTCCAACCTTCAACACATTTTGAATTATTTGGGTTATCTTGTATTTTGAATTCTGGATGAACACAAAGTGTAATTGCATGAGCAGTTCCAGAGACAGGTTTTTTTGTTGTGAATGGATAAGATGAAATTTCTTCAGACGATAAAGTTGCAGCATTGTAAAAAGTAGTTTTACCAGTATTTGTTTTTCCAATAAGACCGAGTTTGATTGGCATGATTTTGGTGTAACCTAAGAATATTTATCTCTGCCTAGATTCAGAGTCGTTAATTTTTTCAGAAATCTTTTCAAGTGATTGTTTTAATTCCTTAATGGACCATTCTATGTCATCTGTGTCTTTTTTTGAAAGTGCGGTGTTCCATTTCTCTAAAACAGTGTTTGCTATCTCAGAACAATTATAGAGTAAAGTCCAGTATGGGTGATGTTCTGCTGTAGCGTATGCAAGTTCGGTCATATCATTTAATCCATTTTTAGCTCTTGCCAAAGATGTGATATGTTCTCCAAAAATTTTCACAATATCAAATTCTGAATCCTTTTCAACTTTTAATGCAGTATTATTTTTTTCATATTTATTTACTAATTCAATTAAATCATTGTAAAAAGCATCAAAAGTAGCCATATTCAAAAAAGTCTCTGATGTTCTGCCAACATGCATCTATTAAATACAATTTTGATTCCTTTTTTTCGTGCTATTTCTTCAGCTTGTGGATTATGAATTCCCTCTTGTAACCAGATGACCTTAGGATTTTTCTTTATTGCATCTTCTATTACAGAAAGTACAAGTTCAGATGGTCTAAACACATCAACAACATCAACATCACCATCAACATCAGAAACAGAACCATAACATTTTTTGCCTAAAATCTCATCAGCACTGGGATTGATCGGGATTATATCATATCCATTTTCAGAGAGGTATTTTGGTACATAATGTGCAGCCTTGTAATCATTTTTAGACATGCCAACTACTGCAACTCGCTTTAAAGAAAGAATTTCTCTAATTTCATCATCATTAAAAGAATCATGTTCCATGACGAATATAAAACATCGTTGAATATAATTTTTGAAAGTAACATCAATCCAAGTATTCCATACCATTAGAAGACAGTCATGGACATTAGAAAAACAAGGTAAATCGAAAACAACATAAACGCAGAGTATTTTAATAATAACAAAAAATCAATCACATGGAATCATCTCCAGAAGAACCAAAGGACATAATTGTACTTGGAGCTATTAAAAAAGGTGCTAAGAAATTTGACAAGATACAAAAAATCACTCAAATAGATGGTGAGGAATTAAATTCAACGTTAGAAAAATTGGAGAAAAGAGGACTAATCACAGTAGAAGAAAAAAAGAGTTGGTTTGGTAAAAAAACAGAGTTAAAAATTACAGAAAAAGGATCAAAAGAAGTAGAAGAAAGAATTCATGAGTTACAAGGAAAGTGGGATCAAATGTCATTATTATACAAAGGTGGAGATAAAGAAAAACTAAAACAGTACATGGATGACAATAAATCAATTATTCCTTCAATGATGTTTTTTGGCATAATGGATATGATGATGTTTTCAATGATGTTTAGCATGATGGGTATGATGATGACCGATTATGTACCAGCAGATAGCATTCCAAGTGATATTGGAGGAGATAATTCATCAGATGGAGGCTCAGATGGTGGTGGATTTGATGGTGGTGGCTCAGATGGTGGTGGATTTGACTTCGATGTTGGATTCTAAGTTAAAGTGGATATTTTATACTGATGAAAAAAATACACGTAATTGATGTATAGTTCACATAACAATCAGGGCTTAGTCAAAGTTCTAACATTTCTAAAAGCTCACAATACAGAATACCTATCAGGCCAAGATTTGAGTGATGTGTTGAGGATCAGCAGAGTTGCAGTTTGGAAACACATTAAAAAAATCAGAGAGTTAGGATACAAAATAGAATCAAAACAAAAGCTAGGATATAGACTAGAATCAAATACGGAAATGTTGTTACCTTGGGAGATCACATCAGGATTAAAAACAAAGATTTTTGGAAAAAACGCATATTATTTTGATTCAATTGATTCTACTCAAAATCAAGCAATGAATATGGCTTTGGATGTTGAAGATGGAACTATAATAATTGCAGAAAAACAAACTAGCGGTAAAGGAAGACAAGGTAGAAGATGGATTTCACCAAGTGGTGGGATATGGTTTTCAATAATACTACATCCAAAATTCGACATATCGGTAATCACATTATTTCCATTAGCTTCTGCACTAGCATTATCAAATGCAATAGAAAAATCAATGGGAATCAAATCGGAATTAAAATGGCCAAATGATATAACAATCAAAGGCAAAAAAGTTGCAGGAATGTTAGTAGACGCATCATTAGAATCAAACAAAATTGAAAATTTGATCCTAGGAGTTGGAATAAATTTTAATGTAGATGTCAAACAAATTGAAAAAACTTTAAAAGATACACCAAATTTTTATGGAGTATCTTCATTAAGAGAACAGAATAAAACAACGAAACCAATTTCATTGTTACAGTCATTTTTGATTGAATTAGAACAAGTGTATAATTTATTGAATGTTGGAGAGACTAAAAAAATAATCAAAGATTGGACAAAAAAATCATCAACAATTAATCAAAATGTAGAATTAAATACAGATAATGGAAAAATAAAAGGGCGTGCAATAAAAATAGACAGCGATGGTGCACTAGTTATATCAGAAAACAACAAAAGCATACGAATCACTTCAGGAGATATAACGTATGTTTCAAAGTAGCAGAAATGAGATTCAGATTATTTTTTTGAGGAATTATTTTTAGCTATAGATTTTCTCTTTTTTGGCACAGTTTGAATTTTGACAGGTTTTTCATCTGAAATCAATTTTGATTGTTCTTTTAAGAGATTTTTAAGGTCATTTTGGATGCTAAAAATAGTATTAACCATATTTTCTAAAGCAACGGAATACTGTTCATATGCAGAAAGTAATTCAGATTGTTTTTCTGATACTTTGGTAAGATATTCATTTGAACGCAGAAGGTTTGTAGAGGTAATTAATTCAGGTATGTCTTGAATAGGATTACCCAATTGGTTTAATTCTGATTTAATTTCACATATTTTTCTTCGGAGATCATCAATTATTTCGCCTAGACCTAAGTTATTCATCCAAGGAACAGTAATTTTTAGTAGATTAAAGATTTACTAAAAATACAGGATTTAAAAATAAAACAGTGTTACTGAACAAACATGTTTTCTATAAAATAGAAATAAAATATAACTGAAATTCAATATCAAACATTGATGAAATATATTTTTTTAATTTTAATGATGTTAATTTTTTGCATCGTTTCAGTTCCTGTTTTTGCCCAAACATTAGATGAAGCACAAACGTTATTCAAACAAGCCAATGTAGAACTTTTAAACGGCAAATACAAAGATGCCATTGTAATTTATGACAATATTTTAGAAAAATTTCCAAACAATATATCTACATTAAAAATGAAATCAATTGCTCTAAGTAATTTAGGAGAGCATGAAAAATCACTTGAAGGATTTTTCAAAATATTGCAGTATCAACCAAATGATATCATATCACTTGTTGGAATGGGGGTAGGTTTTGGAAATTTAGGAGAATATCAAGAAGCTAGTTATTACTTTGAAAAAGCATTAAAAATAAAACCAAACAGTGTTGTGATAAATAACTATAAAAAATTCACAGATGAAATAATTAAAAAATATCCTTATACACCAACAGAAAAACCAGAGATGTTAGAAAAAGTAAAAAGTATAAAGATTCCAGAATGGATCAAACCAACTGCAAAATGGTGGTCAGAGAGACAAATCAATGATACAGAATTTTCATCTGCATTATTGTTTCTAATAAAAAATCAAATAATAGAAATACCAATTGTTGAAACAAAATCAACAAATGTAGAAAAAATACCAGATTGGATCAGAAACAATGCTGGATGGTGGGCAGAAAATGCAATAAATGATCAAGATTTTGTTTCAGGCATACAATATATGATTGAAAAAGGGATCATAAAGGTAGACATTAAAAAATCACAAGATGATATTCAAAAAGAAAAAGATCAAGAATTTAATTTATTTGAGAAATACCTACATAAGATTTCAAACAATATCATAGTTGAGAAAAGATACATAGAGTATCCAAATCCAAGCCAGGATGTAATAAAAAAATTCCTCAGAGATTACATAAAATGGAATTTTGAAGAAGAAGTAAAAACGGCATCAAATAGTTTCCCAAATCCCACATACGAAATAGTAGATGGAATGTATATCATACATTACAAAGTTTTTGTAAATGACCAACCAACAGGATTGCCATTAGATCATGTCAATACATTACAAAATTCATTTTCATTTTGGGAAAAACAAGAATTGAACAGCAATGGAAAAAAAGTCAAAGTAGAATTTGAAATTACTAAACAAAAAAGTGAAGCAAATGTATGGGTCACGTGGGTAGTTCGAAACATAGGAGAAGGAGTACTAGGTCATGCACATATTGGAAAAGGAGTTGTAGAAGTTACACTTGGAGACTATAATTGTGATGGAAAATTTGAATTGTATGATGTGAAAACAGTTGAAAAAATTATGACGCATGAATTAGGCCATTCAATTGGACTTGAACATGTGGCTGATCCAAATAATATAATGTATGCTTCGCTAATACCGAATTATGCATATTGTCTATTAGGATGATATTTTATTTTAAAAATAAAAAATTAGTTTATCCTAATTATTGTTAGGCTATTCTAATTCTATGAAATTAGAATGAGTGTTAGCTTAACCTACATACAATTAACCTGCAGAAGTTGTGTAAAAGGAATAATAAGTTAAATGTGTAACTTGTACCGATTATGCTTAAAAGTACAATTATCACAGGACCAAAATGTCCATCATGTGGTGATAGAAAAATGGTTACAGATGAAACCACGGGGGAATTATTTTGTGGCAAGTGTGGTTTTGTAATTACAGATAAAATTTCAGACACGGGTGCAGAATGGCGTTCCTTTGCAAATGACGATACGAATAGAGCTAGAGTTGGAGCAGGTACATCATTGACAATGCACGATATGGGGTTATCAACAGTAATTGGTGCGGCCAACAAAGATTCTACTGGAAAACCACTCACATCATCAATGAAGAGCTCAATTGAAAGATTAAGAACATGGGATAGCAGAACACAAGCACATTCTTCTGCAGAGAGAAATCTAAGACAAGCACTAAATGAGATGGATAAACTAAAAGACAAACTTGCACTAACAGATGCAGTAGTTGAAAAAGCTGCATATATTTATCGAAAGGCGATGGAGAAAAAACTTGTGAGAGGTCGTTCCATTCAAGGTCTAGTTGCAGCATGCCTTTATGCTTCATGTAGGAATACAGAAACACCAAGAACTCTGGACGATGTTGCTAAAGGGATCAATATTAGAAGAAAAGATGTTGCAAGATGCTACAGACTGATTTTTAGAGAACTTGAATTAAAAATGCCAGTAGTAGATCCTGTAAAGGGAGTATCCAGAATTGCAAGTATTGCAGATCTAAGTGAAAAAAGCAAAAGAAAAGCAGTTGCAATATTAGAACAAGCAAAAAAAATAGGCATGGTCGCTGGAAAAGATCCTATGGGAATCGCAGCAGCAGCATTGTATTTGGCATGTATTAGTACAGGAGAAACAAAATCACAAAAAGACATCTCGATTGCATCGGGAGTAACAGAGGTTACAATTAGAAATAGATGTGCGGGTTTGAGAAAAATGCTACAATAATTATTGAGATAGAAATGCTAAACAATGAAAATGCATGGTCAGATTGGCTGGACTTTAATGTTGAAAATATTTCAAAAATACCTCAATCAGCAGGAGTATACATGATGCATGCATCAATGAAAATTTTATTCATTGGAGGCTCTGATAATATCAAAACAAGTATTCAAGATAAAGAAAATGAACAATGCATTTCAAAAGCTACAAGAGTAAGATATATGCAAACTTTATCATATGAACAAATAGCAGAGGATTTAATCAAAGACTACCAAGATAGACATGAAGGAAAACTTCCTCAATGTATGCAAGACATATAGAAAAAGCAGTTTCAGAAATTACAATGCAATATCCTTTAGTCGTTTATACTCTAATTTATCCCAAGGAAATACAATGTATTCATTGCCTTTTGTTTTTTTAGAATACACTAATTGTTTTGGATATGTTTTACCTCGTCTTGCAAACAATGTGACATAAACAAAATTTGAAGGATCAGTTATTTTTGGAAGTATTTTTTTAAATGTTTTACCAGAATCAAATATATCATCTACAAAAAGAGAGTCAGCAGGAATTCTATTTCTATCAACAAATATAGTGCTAATACCCATATGATCAGCTAATAATCTTGCAGGTACTAATCCTCCACGACTGATTGTGGAAATACTTGTAAAATCTTTAGACATAGCAAGAATTTTTTTTGAAAGCGTTTCTACAAGTTTTTCAATTTCAGCCCATGAAATGTTCTGATATTTGGATTTCATACTAGTTTTACGTAAATGCCTTTATTAAAGTCAAAAAGTTCCCAGAACATGTTTTTTGAGTGGCGCAATTAATTTAAGAATTTTAAATGCGATTTTGCTAAAATTGGCTTCTTTTTCAGAAGAGATCAACAAAACACCATCTTCTGCCAAAGGAAAACTCATAACGATTACCTTGTCCCGGTAAGACATAGAAAAGTGAACTTCACCAAACTCCTTGTCAAATTCATGTCTCATCCTAACTCGAAGCGCCAGTTCCATAAACATCATTTCATCTTGTTTTTGGGATTCTAAGGAATGTAATCCTTGCCTCATACCTCCAGCAATAAGATGTCCCCTACTATTGATAATTCGCGCGGATCTGATTTCAGGATCAATTTTTATGATTTTTTGACATATTTTTTCTAGCTCTTCGTCGTTAGTCATTTGTCTAATTAAACAAGCGATCTATTTATTGAGATCTGTGCTAAAAGTAATCCGTGGAATCACAATCTCCAAAAGACATAACTGATTACTATAAGCATTTGTCCTTGTTCTGGACAGATATCATACATTTGATGTCAAGCAAACCACAGGCTTTAACTTCAATGGGCCCTATGCGTGCTTTTGCGTCAAACGCTAAAAAAATCTCAACGGAGTTAATAGAAATCAACGAGAACTTAATGGAGTTTAACAAATTTGTAACTGAATACTACAAACAATTATCAGAAACTTGGAATGAGGCGCAAAAGAAAGTCAATTTAAAATCACCAGACGTACCTCATGATGTAGAACAGATTGAATCATTTAAGAGAATATGGATAGATATTTTTGATAACGATTTTACAGAATTATTTGATTCAGAAAAATTTGGAGAAAATTATGGAAAATTAGTTTCAAAAGAATTGGAGCTTACAAAACATTGGAATAATATTTCAAATGTAATTTTACAATCAGCAAACTTACCAAGTAAGGAAGAAATTGATGAAGTATACAAAGAAATGCATGCTCTTAAAAAAAGAGTAATAAAATTAGAGGTTGAATTAAAAAAGAAAAAAGAATCAGAAAATAAAGGAGAAATGAAAAATGAAAAATGAAACAAAATTTGATCCTAAAATTTTAGAAGAGATAATTAAATTTGGCAAGCATGTAATGGATGCACCAAAATTAGTTTCAGCTCCAGATGAAATTAGTTTAGAGATAACTCCACATGACATAGTACAAGAAATTGATAAAACAAGATTGTTGCACTACAGACCTCTTACAGACAAACAACACAAAACACCATTACTAATTTCATATGCATTGATAAACAGATATCATATTTTAGACATACAGCCAGAAAAAAGCTGGGTCAGAAATCTACTATTGCAAGGATTTGATGTATACATGTTAGATTGGGGAACACCTACCAGTATGGACAAATATTTAGATTTTGATGATTATGTTAATGGTTATTTAGATAGTAGTGTTGAATATATTAAAAATGAATCATCTACTGAAAAAATATCATTACAAGGATATTGTACTGGAGCTACAATAGCTACGGCATATACGGCATTACACCCAGAAAGTGTGAAAAATTATATTGCAACTGCACCTGTAATTGATGGTTGGAGAGACACCACTGTAATTAGCAATCTTGCAAAACATATGGACGTAGATAAAATGGTGGAAACTATAGGGAATATGCCTCCTGAATTCATGTATTACTGTTTTTCAGTACTAAAACCATTCGAACAAGGAATTGAGAAATATGTTAATTTTTTCAAAAATATTGAAAACAAAAAATTTGTAGATAGTTTCCTGAGGGTTGAAAAATGGTTAGGAGATACACCGCCTATACCTGGAGAGCTTTTTAGACAATGGATCAAAGATATCTATCAAGATAACTTACTAATTCAAAATAAAATGTATGTTGGTGGAAGTCACATAAATTTGAAGAAAATAGATATGCCATTATTTACACAGGTTGCAGTTGGAGACCATCTAGTATCACCAGAATGCAGTATGCCGCTTCATTATGCAGTAGGAAGTGAAGATAAAATATTGAAGATATATCCAACAGGACATGTAGGCATGATTGCTAGTTCTCTGTCTCAAAACAAGGTACTTCCAGAATTAGGGAAATGGCTTGCGGAAAGATCATAAAATAAAAAATAAAAAATAAGATTTTACCACTAGTTGTTCTTTGTGGTAAATGCAGATATCCAGGACTGTAGAATATTTCTGTTAAGGTCAGCAAAGGATTTTGCATTGTCATTAAATGTCTTGATGTTTTGTTGTGTTGCATCAATTGTTGCAAGTGTTATTTGATTTTGTATTGAAGCTGCCTTGACAAATTCTTCCGTAGTATCATGAATTACTTTTAGTGCTGCTTGTGGAATATTGGCTGCAATACCTGCTTTCTTTGCATATTCTTTTTGTATAGTGATTGTAGAATCAACAATATTTTCATATGCTTGCAAGTACTCTTGCTGAACATTAGTAATTGACTGGTGATACTGTGGTACTGAATGTCTAATACCGGAGAATAATTTATCTACATTTTCTTGATAAACAGAAAATAGATCTTTAGTTCCTGGTGTTTGTTCGTTTTTACTCATTGTTTCACCTCCTTATTTTTTGATTTTTTTGCTATTGGAAGAACTATGACTTGAACCAAGTCTCCTTCTCCCAATCCAAGTGCATTACGTTCTGCCTCTGGAATTGAAATTCGACCATTACTGCTAACAGTAGTTTTGTAAGCTCCCCAATTCATGAAAGATGGAAGCATTTGTCCAATCTGAAACATTGTTTCCATACTTTTATTTTGCATAGAAGACATGTTTTTCATTAAATCAGATTGTGCATTTCTTGTAGTGTCTGATACTTCTTTTAGAGTTTCTAAAGGATTGAATGTTTGAGAATTTTGGTTTGTCATCAACATACCAAAGTTTTTCATAAATTCTGCTTGTGCGCGACCATTTTTTTGAATCCAGTCTTTGAACATCTCTGAAGGGTTGAATTGGTTATAGTTACCACTCATTGGTAATTAATGGAAGTATATAGTATATAAATTAATCTATGAAAGAAATTCTAAAACCGCAGACAAAAATTTGTTCGGTTCTTGTACGTATGGAGTATGACCGCAGTTATCCATTTTATGAAATTTGCAATTTGGAATATATGATACAAAGTGATTTGCGTATTCAATTGGGATTACTGGATCTTTGGAACCCCAAATTACAAGAGTAGGGCATTGAATGGTATGTAATTTAGGTGTGATTACATCTGAATTTTTCATCCCTAAAATAGTTGACATAAATGCCAATTTTGCATTTGGCAATTGCATTCTTTCAATAAATCCATGAATAATTTCGTCAGGTATTTCTTTACCAGAAGAATCCATTTGAACAAATGCATTTTTAGCACTTTGCTCATTTGGATATAATGCTGCCATGATGTATGCATCAAGTGCTGGTGTTGATTGTTTCATTGCACCAGCAGGTGATACTAGAACTAGTTTTTCTACATTGGTAGGCTTTGCAGATGCATATTCTGCAGCTATTTGACCACCTAGTGATGAGCCAATAATAATTGGACGTTTAATTTTTAGAGTATCAAAAAAAATTCCAATAAATTCTAAGAATAGATTTGGGGTATAATCTAAAACAGGTTTATCACTATGACCATAACCAATCAAATCAGGCACTATGACATGATAATGTTTTGCAAAAGTTGGAATTACAGGATTCCATCTTTCAGCAGATGCGCCTAATCCATGTATCAATACAAGAGTATTTTTAGATCCTCCAGATTCCAAATAACGGATTGTATTACCATTAATCTGAATGAATTTTTCTTCCACCATTTTAGCGTCGATTATTTAGATAGTTAAGGGTAATGACTACAGCCGATCAGTTATTTTTAATGTTTTTCCAAATTTTTACGTATGTGATAATATAGATTATGTTTTTTAGGATCTAAATTAAAAACAAGTTATGACAGATAAGAAAATAAGTAAAATTTTAGTCCCCATTGATGGTTCAAAGAATTCATTTCGTGCACTTGAAATGGCAGTAACCATAGCAAAACAGTTTGAAGCCACTATCATGTGTGCCTATTCAATTAACATACAACCACATTCAGAGTTTCAAGGAATTGTTTCAGTTGATAAAGAATTGGATAAAGAAATTAAAAAAATAATGGCAAACGCCAAAGAAATAGCATCACAAAATGGAGTGGCATTCAAGGAAAAAACAATGCGAGGAGATATTGGATATAACGTAATAAAATTAGCTCATGATAAAAAAGAAAAATTTGATCTAATTGTAATGGGGTCACGAGGTAGAGGAGTAGTCAAAGAATTATTTTTAGGAAGTGTTTCAAATTACGTGATTCACTCATCAAAGATTCCAGTGCTTATTGTAAAATGATTTTAGGATAATCCGTGTTTTTGAAAATATTTTTGATGGTATTCTTCAGCTTTATAGAATTCAGGAGCAGGAACAATCTCAGTTACAATTGGTTTTTGAAATTTGCCTGATTTTTCCAACTCTTCTTTAGATTTTTGTGCAATTTTCTTTTGTTCTTCATCATGAAAAAATATTGCAGAACGATATTGATTTCCAATATCTGGCCCTTGTCGATTTAAAGATGTAGGATCATGATTACTCCAAAATACTTTGAGTAAGTCATCATAAGAAATCTCATTCGGATCATATTCTACTTGAACAGCTTCTGCATGACCTGTTGCATCAGTACAAACTTCTTCATATGTAGGATTTGCCAATTTACCACCAATGTAACCCACTTGAGTAGATTTTACACCTTTAGTTTTTAGAAGTAAATCTTCAACATGCCAAAAACATCCAGCGCCAAATGTAGCTTTCATGATTTGATTAACATATTTATCAAATTAATACTATTTGATTAATATTAAAATCACAATTCAAAGTATTTTGTGCAAGTATTAGATTAAATTTAGAATTTTAGATATTACTTGAAACAAAATCTAATTAACGTGTGTAAAAATTTCAACTACCTTTTTGGCTAAATTTTCAATATTGGCAGTAGGTTCTGCAGAGATCAAAAGAAGTATTTGCGTAATCGGAAATGGAAAACTAACCAAAATTGCTTTGTCACGTCTTGCTGCAATATAATTAATGGGGCCAAGACTTTCATCAAACTCTTTTCGAATAGAAGTTTGTGACACAAATTTCAAGAAAGAGTGAAGTTTAGTTTCATCACCTTCGTAAGGAATAAGTCCTTCTTTAAAACCTCCAGCAATCAGGGTACCATCTTTATCTACAATTCCAGCAAATCTAATTTCAGACTCTTGGAGTATTTGTGAACATTTTTCACTATAAAGTTTAAGGGCAGTGTTATTTTGAGAAGACATCGGCGTATACTCAATATATCAAAAATAAAAACCTAGCCAATAATACTGAGAAAAATCTAATTTAATGGAATTATAGATATGGGCATAATTCCATATCGGTCATCAAGTTAAACAGATTTTTACTACCAATTAATAAGCAAAAAATCACAAACAGATCTTAATGAGATTACAAATTATGATTGTTGTAATTACAATTGTTGGAGTAATCGGTATACATAATGCATTTGCACATGAACCGGATTTTGAGGTAAAAACTACAAAAGACATTTTAAAATTTTGTACGTTTTTTTATGATGAATATCGTTTACTTGGATCTGATGATCTAGCCATGCAACACCCACAGTATCCAAATCTCAGAGCGTGTGGAATTTTGTATAACAATATAGCTTGGAACAGCACACATCCACAGAGAGATACTGTATTAATTGCAGAAATTGAAAAATATTTGGGAGATGCATCATATATCAAAGAGAGACATATCAAAAATTCTGAAAAAATCCCAGTGTGGATAAAAGATGATGCAAGAATGTGGGCAAATGAAGAGGCAACGGATACATTATTTGTAAATGGGATCAGAACAATGCTAAAAAATCATATTTTGAATCCATCTTTAAACAACACAGATAGAAATTGTACTGAGGATAAACTATGTCTTATGAAATCAGATTTTATGAAATATTCATACTCTAACAAATATGGTCAATATATCACTCAAGAGTTCACTGTAGAGAAAATCAACAAAGACGGTATTTTGTTAAATACAGAAAAGAATTCAAAAGAAGATAAAGAGTTCTCAAATATCAGTATTAACAATCAAGGAACAATTCAAACTGAAAAATGTTGCATAATAGAAAAATTCATGTTTTTAACTCCAATTAATTTAGGAGATATAATCACAGATGATTTGAAGATAGTGAGTGAAGCAACATATGAATTTGACGGAAAAACACATCAAGTGTGGATTGCACAAAATTTAGAAAAGCAAGATATGTTAATTATCGATAAACGAACAGGAATTGTATTATCAGACAGTCACAAAGAAACAGGTTTGACAATAAAATGGGAGAAGGTAGAATTAATGGAGACAAATATTTTTGAGAAAAAATATGTAAATGATGTATTTGTAATACCAAAGTGGTTCAAGACAACTACAAAGTGGTTTCTGAATAATTTAATTTCAGAATCAGAATACATAAAGGCGACAGAAAATTTATTGGAACGTGAAATCATTCGTATTTGATTTAAATTCTACATTTTAGGACAACATAATCAATGGTTTTTTGCTCAGAAGCTTTTTTCATTTTAAGAATAGATTTGTACAATATTTGTTCTACATATTTTGGATATTTTTGCAGTATCAATTTTTGCAATTCACTCCGATTTCTAATATAATAATCTGCAAGTGGCGCATACACATTTTTTCCAATTAATTCTTCATCAGAAATTTTAAAGCCAAGTGAATTCACAAGATTTCGCACATAATTTAGCTTATAGTGTTCCGATGACCAAGTGAATTTAAGAATCCCTAATGTCGTAATTGATGAGTTTTGTAGAGTTACAGGCAATGCCAAAATCAACAGCCCATCTTTGTTTAGAATTCGTTTCGACTCTACAATAAAATCACTTAAAGGTTTGAAATGTTGTGATGATTCTAAGGCCAATACTCTGTCTACAGAGTTATCAGCAAAGGGCAATTTTGTAGAAGTTGAATTAATATATTCAATATTTTGTTGATGGCCTGAAAAGGATAGCTGATCATAATTAATATTTACACAAAATAGATTTATCTTTTCATAATTATTTCTCCAGAAAATTGCAGGTGCGGATAATCCACTTCCAACATCAATGACATTTTTTGCATTTTCTAGTTCTGCCAGTTTACCAAAATATGAACAAAGGTTTTTTTGGGCAGAGATTGGATCCGATGTATCATCTAACCAATATCCAAAATTCAACATTGACCCACCGGTTGCAAGTTGCATTATAGGTGAAAGCGAATTATAGAGATTTATGACATCTTTTTCATTTTTTCTAATAGTCCAAAAAAAAACATCAAGTGGGTTGATTAAATTCAAAAAGATTTTCAATTAGAGTTTAAAACTAGTTCTTATTAATTTAATAAAAATAAGCGGATTAGTCTAGAGACGCATAATAATTAGATACAAGGCATTAGTTGAACAAATTAGCAACAATATCAAATATAAAAAAGATTGAATTTTGTCATATTTTGTTATACGATTGTTTCATAGATTTAACCAGTAGATCTATTACTGAAGTAAGCATACTTTAAGAAATGTCTGAGAGAATAGAGTGGTGGATCGGACTCCCTAAAGAATTTGAAAACGACATAGAATTTGAAGAGTAAACATGTATGTTATCAAATTCTATTTCAGTATAAAATATTCAAGTTGACATAAAAGTAACAGAAACAAATTAGCAGTATCAGTGAAAAATAGATATCTATATGTCTAACAGACTGAAACTATTGCGTCCAACCACGAGTGATTAATTTTTCAATACTTGTTATTTTAACACATGCAGCTTGTCCATCAATTCTAAAAGTAAGTTTCAAATCCTGTTTACAAATTACATCTTCAGACATAACACCATTTTTAATTTGTTTAAGTGGGGATAGAATATTTGTGGGCTTCATTGGATCATTACCAGTTTGTAGTGTGTCTTCAGGACCAACCATATTGTCACCAACATTTATGGTTTCATTAAGAGTTATAGATGTGGAATTTGTGTCATCATATGTAGTTGTATTTGCTTGTTCTTCTGCAAACGCAGTATGGAACAAAGACAATAGTGAATCATCAGAGGAAAATAACAGAGATGAAAAATGAATTACCATCCCAGTAGAAAGTATACAAAATAAAAAAAAGAAACTAAAAATATGATTCATCAAATATGTTGTAGAAAAGATACAATTTAAGATTTGGGTATAATTGTAGTTCTAATCATGTTTGTATGATTATTTTAGTTCTAAGCATAGCATCCGCTAAGAGGGATTTAAAATAAAATCATCAAAGCAAAATGCATAGCATTCGCTAAGAGTGATTTAAAATAAAATCATCGTACATGTCGTGTATTGATTTTCACTTGGTGAATTCAAAAATGAATTCATCGTGCATAGTCTCTATGTAAGTGGCTGAACCGGTGTGTTGGTCTGTTAGTAAAGGCTGGCTCACCACTCGCCGAAGCTTGTGATCTACACCACCTTCCTATCAACGCAGTCTTCTGCTGCCGACCTTCATCTTACGAAAGGATGTCTTGTCTCGGGATGGGATTCGTGCTTAGATGCTTTCAGCACTTAGCCCAAATGGCTTAGCTGCCCGGCCTGCCTTATCAGACAACCGGTAAACCAGTGGCCACGCTGCTCTGTTCCTCTCGTACTCGGAGCAACTTCCCCTCAGACATCCACGCTTCCATCAGGCAGAGACCGACCTGTCTCACGACGGTCTAAACCCAGCTCATGTTCCCTTTTAATTGGCGAGCAGCCACACCCTTGGCCCCTGCTGCAGGACCAGGATAGGAAAAGCCGACATCGAGGTACCAAACCGCGGGGTCGATAGGAGCTCTCGCCCGCGACGAGCCTGTTATCCCTGGGGTAATTTTTCTGTCACCTCCGGGCCCCAATAGTG
>DATIFS010000081.1:0-2785 GCA_035455105.1 Nitrosarchaeum sp. | reverse complement strand
TCTTTACAGTTATTGTTTGATGGTTCTGCTGTTGCATTGTTGAATAGGAATCTTGCTACACAGTCTTTACCATTTGTAATGATTGCGTTATCTGTCTGTCTGTATGCTTTGATGTTTCCATCTGAATCAGTTACAGTAAATGTTGCATGTCCTAATATGTTAAGACCACTAGAACTTAATGATGGAATTTCTGAATTAGATTCAGATATGGCATTAACGCCAATAACTCCCACTGCAATAGCTACTGCTATACCCATGATGGCTACAGTCAATATTGTTTTCATTAAATCGTATAGCTGATGTTTATTATTTAAATTGGTGGATCAATTTTTTAAAACAAGGTTCCATCTTGGCACTAAATTATGGACCTGTATGCATATTTAGACTCTCAGATAGGTTAACTGAAAGATTTCTTCCTGTAGGTATTGGGGATTCTTTGATAGGTTCAATTGGATTTGATGATATTTGTGGTTCTGAATAGAATATGAATCCCAAGATTCCAAGTAATATCACAACACCAGCAACAATACTAATTATTGATCTTTTCATTGCAAAGTAATTTAGAATTATAGTGATTTAAAGTTAATCAGAATGATTATAATTTTTTTATAAATTGTTTTTTGGATTTGAATTAGTTAAAATAGAAAAAGTTAGACGTCGTTCCAAACAAACTACTAGTATGAAGTAGATGATTGGGACGATAGTCCAGTTGATGTTGGTACAGATGGGAATTTGTCTCCAATCTGTTGCTCTGCTACTGCAGATGCTTCTTGTAGAATTCTTTCGGTTTCCTCACTTGAAGCACCAGTCTCCATGCTAAATGAGTCTCCTGCCAAGGAGTCCATCATTAGACCATTGAGTGTCTGTGTCATGGAATTCAATTCTGAGTCTGCTTCTGGCATGAATCTTCCTAGTGATGACTTCAATCCCTTCATTGTAGACATCGCTGGGCCAATTGCTACCATAGCATCGCCTAGATCATGAATAGTTGTCAGTCTTAATTGGACTTGTTCCAATGACATTCTTGCATTGCCGAGCATCTTTGTAACCTTACGAATTTCAGCTAATTCGTTTGACAAAACTCTGCTTGTACTTGTATCATGTTGCTGCATTGCAGTCACGACTCTTTGGAAGAGTTGCGCGTCTCTTTCATGCAGTTTTCCAAGCATAGAGTCCATTTTTGATATTTGGACTTGTAGTTTGTTTACTGCGGTTTGGATTCGTGGTTTTAATGCACCTTGAGGTTTAATTGTCTCACGGAGTTTGTCGGTTACACCTGGTGTCTCTTGTCGAGCCCAAGTCTTATCGAAGTTTGGCATGCCAAGTGATTTAGAAGTTAGCTCTTAATGCACAGAGTAAATTTAGATAAACTTTGGAGTAAATTTAGCTAACAAACTAATTCTAGATATAACATTAGTAAATTATGGTAAAGATTGCAGTCTTTGATTCTGGATTAGGCTCATTATCAATAATTAGAGCAATACAAAAGATTTGCAAGTCAGAGATTATCTATTTTGCAGATCAAAAAAATTTCCCATATGGAAAAAAAGCAAAAAAGCAATTAGAAAAAATTATCAAACAAACAATACGAGTATTAGAAATTAATTTCACACCAGATTTAATTGTGTTAGCATCAAATACACCTAGTTTGATGGTAAAAATTACAAACAAAAAAGTAATAAAAGTAAAACCTCCAATTAAAGAAGCTTTTAGTATTTCTAAAACAAAAAAAATTGCAATACTTGGAACAGAATCTGCAATTCAAAGTAAAAGTCTAACAAATTATATAAAGAATTTCAATTTTTCAAAAAATAATAAAATTTACAAAATAAATTCATCTGAACTTGTTGAATTAGTGGAATCAAATAAATTTATTACAGATAAAATATATTGTAAAAAAATTATTCAAAAAAATCTTAATAATGTTTTTAAAAATAAAATAGATGTTGCAATTTTATCAAGTACGCATTTACCATTTTTAAAGTCAGCATTAAGTTTAGAATTTCCACAAATAAAATTTATTGATCCAGCAGATATTGTAGCAGAAGAAGTAACTGCAAAGATTAAAAAAAATAAATCAAAGAAAAATACAATTAAAATATTTACATCTGGAAATGTAAAGATTTACGAAAAAAAATTAAAGAAAATTGGAGTAAAAAATAAAGTAAATTTTTTATCTATTTAGTTTTGGCTTTCCTGTATCCATGACTAAATTTCTTATCATATAGTTTTGAATATTCATAAGTTGCAGGTTCAATGACGTCACTTATAATTACAATTGCAGTTCGTGTTATTTTTTCATCTCTAACTTTTTTTGCAATATCATTTAATGTTCCTTTGATAATTTTTTGATCATCCCAGCTTGCTCTGTATACAACTGCAACAGGTGTAGATTTTTTGTATCCTCCTGCAACTGCTTCCGTTACAATCTTTGAAAGTAAGTGAACACTAAGATAAAAGATCATAGTTGCCTTGTGCTTTGCAAGCTCTGAAATTTTTTCTCGTTTTGGTACTTTAGTTCTAGACTCTGCACGAGTTACAATAATAGTTTGAGTCACACCAGGTAGCGTAAGTTGAATCCCAAGTGCAGCAGCTGAGGCTAAAAATGAAGTAATTCCAGGAACCACTATAGATTCAATTCCTTTTTGTTCGAGATTGTCTATTTGTTCTTTAATTGCACCATAAATTGATGGATCACCGTCATGCAATCTAACTACCAGTTTGTCATTTTTTGCGTTTTTGTAAAGTAAATCAAATATTTCTTCTCTAACTAAACCTGCTGCAT
>DATIFS010000080.1:0-4952 GCA_035455105.1 Nitrosarchaeum sp. | reverse complement strand
CGTCTAGCATTAAAATATAATGATTTTGATAATAAGGATACAGATGATGTTAATTATCACTAAAGTTATCTAAAAAATAATCCAGATTTATTAAAAATAGCATCATTTTTTGAATTTTTAAAACAAAAAGCAGTAATCAACTGGACACTTCAGAAAATTTTTGCCAGAGTCTTACAATTTTTTCTTCAATCTTGACATGGTCTAATGTGTAAGACAATTTACCATCTCTATAGGTAATTATAATTTCATAAATCCAGTTTTTATAATAACTTTCATTTAGACCTTCAAGGGTTCGAACCACTTTGGTTTTCTTTATTAATTTTAATTCATCTAATTTTTTTACCTTCCTATAAGCAGTTGATAGTGGAATATTCAATGCATCGGAAATTTGTTGTATATTAAGTTCAGAGTTTGATAATAGTTTTATTATTTCTCTACTCTGTTCGTCAGAGATCGTATCAAGAATTTCACTTGCATTGTCCATTTCAGCTTCGTTTCACCGCTAATATTAAAACAATAAAACCTAAAATCTCAATTCCCTCTGTTATTACTTCACCAAGAATACCTTCTTCGAAAAACTCCATCACATCTCCCACTATTGTATCACCTACAACAATCATGGAAAAACCAATAGCAAGTAATGCCATTGGAGGGTATTTTGTTTTCTTGAAAGCTTTTACAGCAAAATACACAAGTACAAATCCAACTGTCAAATGCAACGCCATTACAGCATAATGAATTTCTTGTACCATCTGTTATTTGATATTAATCTGCATTTAATTAATATCTTCCATTCTCGTTTTTTGAAAACGGGCGGAATCTATTATATTTAATTTTACAGATACAGCGCATGAACTCAAAAGCAGTGAAATCAGCTATGGTTTCAATGGTGTTTTTGATGTTAGCTACAGGAGTATTGTACCTCTTTGTATCTACTCAAGAAATTGCCGATGCGAGTTTAGAATTCAAAGAAAGGGCTGGAAAGCCACAAGAGTTTCAAAGTGGCGCATTTATTGAAACTGCATTTTTTGCAGCAGTTGGCGCCGCATACATTCCAATTGGAATATGGGCAACAATAACCAGACACACAAGTAAAATACCATATATTTTGGCAATAGGAGGTTCAGTATCTCTGATATGTCTATACATATTATCTAGAACTGTAGATATTCCATTGGTAGGCCAACAAGACGATGTTGGGTTTATTGACATTCTAAGTAAAGTGCTTCAAGGCGGGATCATAGCTGTTTCAGCATACATCATAATGTCTATCAGAAGAGATAAGAAAACTAGTCTATGCTAATAGACTAGTTTTTTATTTAGAGTTAGTTTTTTTATTTACCAATTATTTGAATTCATACATCAATATTGTACACGGTGATCATATGAACATCAACAGATATCATACTAGACAGTTAAAGAATTATTTTGTACTCAATCCATAAATTATGCTTACATGAGTAAGTTTTATGGAGTCAGATCAATACGAAGTAAGACGAATTTTTGGGTTCTTGTTTATCTGTGTAGCAATTGCAGTTGCAATTGCATCAATTGCAAGTGAAGTTGTATTTTTAAATGACTTACCAAAATTAACATATGGAATTGTTTGGCTTGGTGTATTTGGGGGTATTTTTAGCCTTTATTTTTTGAGTTTTAAAAAAAAGATTTCGTTAATTCGAAATCGCATGAAAAATAGTTTATCGTGGCCATTATACATCAAGGTGATAAATGGTTCTTGTTGGGCATTACCATTTGGACTAATAGCAGTGTTTCCACAATATTTTCAATATTTGATTTTGTTGGGAATAGGATTAGGAAATTTTTCAACATATATTTTTATGAAATTATTTAGCAAACAAAGTAATAAAGAACAGATACTAGTAGGACTAACGGCATTACTATCAATTCCCATAGCCATAGAAATTGACACTTCATTGTTTGTATCTCATCAAGATGTTGCAATTTTATTATCTAGAATTTTGATTTCAGTTTCATATGCAATTGGTGGCACATATGCATTATTTTCAAAAATCAAATCAGAGTAATTAATCACAAATACCAAACTAAAGTTTGACGGACTGATTTTTTCAAGGATTACAGAAAATATCTGAATCATACAAAAACACTTGACAAGAAAATCATTTGATTAATTATCAAGCATGAAAATATTGTCAAGTATCTTGAAAAGTTAATCTACTATAAAGTTCATTGGCTATAAATGAACATAGAACAAGTTAAAGAAGCAATGGATATGCTAAATATTTTTGCGGATTCTATTAGAGAAAACATATCATTACTTGAAGAACATGTAAAAAGACAAGAAGAAAATGAAATAAAAAAAGCGTATGAATTATTGCTAGACACTGAAATAAACAGAATATATGTCATTGAAGAAATCATACATAAATTAGAATCAGATTAAACACAAAAAAATAGAAAAAGAAAAAAATAGAGTTTTGGAGAGATGATGCCTATTTTTAGAAAAATTAGTCATCGATCAATCAGTGGAAATTTCTTAAAACGCTCAAGAATATAAGGAGGCAAATTTGATTGTCTTCATGCCACTTAAGCGTGCTAGCAGAGGACGTACAAAAGGCGGTAAGGGATCGTCAGGCACAGTCCAGTGTACAAACTGCGGTTGTACTGTACCTAAAGACAAAGCAAAGAAGGTAACAGGTAGAATTAATCTAGTAGAACACACTTTGGCAAAAGAATTACGTGCACAAGGAGCATACATTGCATCACCAACAGTATTGAAATGGTATTGTATTTCATGTGCAATTCACTTTAAGATTCTAAAAATCAGATCTGAAGACAGCAGAAGACAACGTGGAAAATTACGTTAGAAAGTATTTATTTTAAAAATTAATTTTTACCTAGCTCAGATCGTGAAACAGTGAATCATTTTGTCCTTCAATCAATGCTCTATTATTCTTCATTGCTAGGCAATTTACTAATTAGTTTAATATAAAAAAATGTTAGTTAATTTAGATTTTAATAAGATTATCAGATAGTCAATTTAGTCAGTCTTTTCTTTAATATTTTTAGCAGTAACAATCATTCGTTGAATCAATGTAATTCCTGCAATTATAACTACAATAATTACAGCAGGTTCCATATATCCAACAATACCAATAATTGCAATTACAAGTAGACGCTCTGCTCTTTCACCAATCCCAACGCCTTGCAGCTTGATGTTTAATGCATCAGACTTTGCTCTAGCATAGCTTACAAGCAGTGATAAAGTAATTGCAAGCAATACAAGATAAGGTTCAACATACCCACCAACCAACAATCCAAGGAAGATTGCAACTTCAGCAATTTTATCAAACATCGAATCAAAATATGAGCCCTTTTGAGATGTTTTACCGGTCACTCTTGCCACTTGTCCATCCACCATATCAAAAAATCCAGATACAAGTAACAAGACTCCACCAATAATCAATCCAAATTCAATGTGGAGCCCATAAATTACTGCAGATGTGAGTGCAAATCCAAGACCCACTGTAGTCCAAAAATTAGGAGAAAGTCCTGTAGATGCAAATACTTTTCCAATCTTTTCAAGTGCAGGTTGCAGTGTGCCTCTGAGATTATTTAACATGAGATTTTCCCAAGCATATTTTTAGACATACTTTTGTATCCATAGATTTTTCATGTTTCAAAAACATCAAATCAAAAAAACAACTCATCAGTGGTTTAATCGAGATAAATTCATAGCAATCAAGGTAGACATTATCTTTGCTGCAATTGATGCAGTAGCGCCATTATCATATTGTGGATTTAATTCCACAATATCAATACCTGTTACATTTTTATTTTCAAGTGAGTAAATCAAATCAAAGAGTTCACGAGATGTCATACCTGCAGCTTCAGGGTTTCCAACACCTGGTGCATATGCAGGATCTAAAACATCAAGATCAAAACTAGCATACATTGAATCAAATGAAGACGCAAAATCTTTTAAAAGTTGAGGGCCTTTTCCTTCTCTAACTTGTCTATCAGAGATCGTTTTGATATTATGTTCTTTTAGAAATTCAAGCTCTTCTTTTACAAATGCACGTGCACCTACATGTAAGATATTATCGGCACCTCTTTTTTCAACAATTCTTCGAAGATATGCAGCATGACTTAGTTTGATGTTTGCGTATTCATCACGTAAATCATAATGAGCATCAAATACAACATAGCCAGTTTCTTTTGGAAAATTCATATAAGTACCATAAGTAATAGAATGCTCTCCACCTAAAATGAACAGTTGTCTTTTCTTTGCAACTAGTTCTTTTGTGATTTTACCTACCATGTCAATCATCTCGCTAGCTAAAACTGTATGGGTGGTATTTCCAAGATCTTCAATGTTTACAGTTTCTAAATCAATGCCAAATTGAGGATGAAATATTTCAATATTATTAAATGCATCACGAATAACATCAGGTCCAAATCGACATCCAGGTTTGTAAGAATGTGTAGAATCAAAAGGAATTCCAAACACTGTTGCTACAGGCTCAGAATCACTAGATGAGGAAGTGATCATTGGATTTCTGTTCATGTATAAATCTAGAAAACTCATTTTTACACCACCGATTGGTTTTGACTATTTCCCTATATACCATTACTTTTTCATGCCTAATCTACAGTAAAAGTGAAAACTTTACTGATAGGCATGATAAATAATGTACTCATTTTGAAAATGTGTAATTGTGAATAATTTGAATAAATAAAATTGAGGAATTATGTGTGTGAAAGCAAATCAGTCATACCATCAATTGAGGTCTACTTGAAAGATATTTTGGGAGATTTAATCCTGTGAATGGTTTGTCTTTTGTTTGCTCATGTATTTCATTAATAAAAGCATCAAAAGTCAATTCTCTAACATCTCCTGTTTGTCTATCTCGGATACTCAGATTTTCAGAATTTGCTTCTTTTTCTCCAAGAACTAGAGTATAACGAATCCA
>DATIFS010000079.1:0-8392 GCA_035455105.1 Nitrosarchaeum sp. | reverse complement strand
GTTTAAATCTTATAGTTTGAACCATTTTGGGAAGAAAATTATCATTAAACTAGATTTACAAAATTAATTCAACATTAAAAAAGCGCCGGGAGGGAGATTTGAACTCCCGATCCCTTGCGAGAACGCGCTTTATGGTAAATTATTTCCAGGCGCGCGCCCTACCAGGCTAGGCGACCCCGGCACAAGTCTTGCGACAAAGTAATTTGGGAAAATTTGATTATATATTGTGTTACGTAAAATTAAAAAAATTACTTCCAGATGTTAATAGTGATAGATTTTTCGACTTTATTTCCAGCAGAATCAATTCCATCTGAACTAATTTTGTAAAGGCCTTCTAAAACAGGAGTATTGTCATTCTTCATTTGATCCCAAACAAATACAACTTCATCTTTTGGGTTTAATGTTGTGATCACTTGGGATGCAGTAGGAGAATACATCATGATACCAAACAAGCCACTAATTTTTAATCCATATGATGCATCTGAAAAAGTAATTGGCGTAGTTCCGGAATTTACAAGAGTGATTTTAATTGCTTCTCCTTTCTTAAAATCAGATTTGTCTGTCACTATAGAAATTGAAGAACCATCAACAAATACAAGTTGATTTGTATTTTTCATATCAAGCAGATAAAATCCGAACAAGAATCCAGACAAAATACCAACACTGATAAAAATTACAAGACTTTTAGATAACAATTATTCAAGAGTTTTTTATTTGATTTTTTAATCCTTTGGAGTAGATTTTGTTCGCCATTTCTTTGGATATGTGTTTGGAGCCATAATAATTCTATTTGTCTCAAAAGCGTAACCTTTGGTGGCATCGCGAATCTCTTCCTCAGACATCATAGATTCTGCCAAAGCTACGGCCTCTCCTTTTTGTGTATAAATTGCCACGATATCACCTTTTTTTAAATTTGGAGAGATTTGCAATATTCCAGGAATTGCAAGTTGGGCTCCATGACATAACGCATCAACTGCAGAATCACGAATTACTACAGATTTTAGTTCGCTTAGTGCATACTCTATAGGTTTGATCATAGACATGAGTTTAGTTCCATCTTTTTTTTCTTCCCAAAGCGCAAAAGCATTTGCAAGCTCATGCAGTGTTACTAAACCATCGGACTCGCGGAATTGATCAACTCTGGTTCTTCTTAGCTCTATCATGGTAGCACCTGGACCAAGAATCTCGCCAATGTCATAGTATAGTTTTCTAATGTAAGTTCCAGCTTCACACAGTATACGAGTTAAAAGTAATCTTTCTTTTTGTTCTAGTACTTCAAGCTCATAGATTGTCCTGGTTCTAGTTTGTCTAAGAACTGCAGAACGTTGTGGTGGCTTTTGGAAAATTTCTCCCCGAAACATTTCAAGAATCTCATCTAGTTTTTCTTTTGATGGAAGAGAATGAAATCTTCCAAGTGCATGATACTCTTTTGGACCATATAGCAGTACACCAAGGGCTTTAGTTGCCTCTCCAAGACCTAAAGGCAATACGCCTGAAACTTGAGGATCAAGGGTTCCACTGTGACCAATCTTTGGAATTTTTAAGATTCTTTTTGTCCATGCAACAGTTTCATGACTGGTTGGTCCTGGTGGCTTGTCTAAAATAATTAAACCGTAATCCAGTAATTGTTCAAGAGTTCGTTTGTCATAATATGTTCCATATGCATCATCTGTGATATCCTGATCAATTACAATCAAATTCTGTAGTTGTTTTAGTGTCATAATAATTCCCTAACTGTTTCTTTTGCAATATTAATTACTTGAGTTGCATTAAGATTATCAGTATCAATGATTTTGTCAAACACAGATACATCATTGCCAAAATCAAAATTGTATAATTTCTTATACAGTGCACGATTTTTATCGTATCTTATTTTGGTTATTTCATATGCCTCTTGAGAAGTCATATTATCTCGGGTTTGCATTCTTTTTGAGCTACTATCATGAGAACCTGCTAGCCAAATTTTGATGCCATTATCAACTAACCATGGAAGAGTGTAACTTGTTATGACCATGCCACCTTTGTTGTAAAGTTGTTTTAATTTATCATCTACTTTTTGATCAAATTCAGAATGTGTTTCTCTTTGACTAAGAAACTTCATACCGCTTTCAGTATCCCACCAATCATCACCAGTTACATCAAATCCCTGGTCTTTTGCCATCTCTTTTAGAATATCACCACCACTAAGATATGTGAGATGAAATTCATCTGCCAGTCCTTTAGCTACAGTTGTTTTCCCCACAGCCGGAGGACCAGAAATTACAATTGATTTGGTCAACTAAGATCCATGGAGGTTTTTGTCACTTTCATAATGATGCCACTAAATGCAATGGATGAAAGAAAATACCAAGCCCAAAGATATAGAGCATTTTCTACAGGACACACATCAGCTGTATCTGCAGCTTGTTCTGCAGTACAAGTAAGATGGAAAAAATTACCAGGAATTATGTCAAGAGAGATAGGAGATAAAGCTACAATGTGTGAAAACAATACAGGCAATACAAGATAGAAAATCAAAATCAAAGGAACAAATGTAATCATCATTGGTCTCATGTTCATCTGCATCATCTCCATGGACATTTTGTTCATGTAAGATGATTTTTTATTTAGTTCATTTATTTTGTCTTGATCTTTTGATCTCATTGCAGCCATTCTTTCTTTTTGCCAAGCGCGTGTCTCTTTCATTATTCGTGCTAGTTTTGTTCTATCGACCATTTTTTTTCTAACTGCAGCATTAAAGAGATTCAGTAAAATTCCAAAACCAGTTACTGCAAATGCAGTTAGAACTAGACCTTTAACAATTGGGTCATCACTTCCCAATGCACCATGTCCAGCACCACCGCCAAGAAATCCAAAAATTCCGCCACCGCTATCTTCAAGAAATACTGAGTTCAAAAATAACAAGACAGAGCTAAAATCCATTTTACAGTCCTATGGCCTTAATTATTTTTTCAGCCACTTGATCAATCATTCCTTCTCTATTTAGTACGTGTTTAACAGGAGAACCAGAAATTACGGCACATGCAGATAACATACCAGATTGTACATCTAACTCTTTTTTAATATTATCAATTGATATTTTATCTCTATTTCGAGTATCATCTTTCATTCTTCTGTTGTAAATTTCTTCTGGTTTTGCAGAAACAGATACAAAATTTGAAGGCTTGAGAATTTTCAAAACATGTTCAGGCAATCCAGGATAATATCCTTCAGGGGAATTAATGAAAATATGAGTATCAATAATAACAACATCGTCTTTTAGCATTGCAAGTTTTTCAGCTGCAATTTTTTGAAGATTCTTTTGTTCAGACAAGGGTAGTTTTCTTAGCTCATCTCTGTCTTTGATGCCATTTTCTTTTGCAATATCAAACATTATACTTCCAAAACTATTGACGCTAACACTTTTGTTATTAGTTTTTATAATTTCAACTATTTTTTTCAATAAGGAAGTTTTTCCAACACCTGGTATTCCTACCACAACAACTTTTCTACTTTCTGCCAAGTAAAGCACCAAGACGTGGCATTACAACTTCTACCTGTTCTCTTACTAGTTGAGTGTAATAGTTGATGAGAATATCCACCATAAGTAAAATTCCAATACCTCCACCAAAGACTCCCAATACATCAGATATGCCAGATAACAAACCCAGAATTATAGAACCAATTATGGTAACAGATGGAATGTATTTGTTTAGTAATGCCTCTACTGGTGCATTTGATCTTCTAAATCCTGGAATTTGCACATCTGCATCAAGCAAGTTTTGTGCTGCACTCTTTGGAGACAAACCTCCAAGCTCAACCCACAATCTTCCAAACAGAACTACAATTCCAACCATAAACAAAATGTAGCCAACTGCTCTTCCAGGATCCAATGCTGCAACAGCTATTCCTCTTGGAGGAGTAACATAGTAAATGAGACCTCCGATTGGAGTGGAAGGACTAGTAGGATCAAACTGGCCTAAAATATTCAAAAACGCATTATTGTTTCGAGGGTTAAAGTTTGCCCAAAGCATCTGGCCCATAAATACAGCGTTTGCAGTTAACGCAGAAGCTAAGATTACCGGAATGTTTGAAGTGTACAACATTTTGATTGGATAGACAGCAGAGAATCCCCTGTATTTTGTAGAAACAATAGGAATCTCAATTTTCATTCCTTGAGTAAACACTAGAATCAATAAAATTCCCGCAGTCAAAAAGAATCCAAAAATACTTGGCAGTTGATTTGCACGGAAGAAAATATTAGATAAATCTCCATTTCCTATGGATTGAGCAATGTATGGGAAGATACCAATAGTACCGCCATCTCCGGCAGGCAATGGACTGAATAAACTCCATAAAATTTGTTGAGCAACACCTGCCATAATGAACAAACTAATTCCACTGCCAAGACCCCAACCCTTCTGAACTAATTCGTCTAAGAACATGATGATAACAGATGCTGCCATTAATTGACCAATCATGACATACAGGTGCCATGGCTCTGCTACAGTATGACCATAGACAGCAGTGGCATATACAATTGATTCAGCTGCAATTACCATATAGGTTACTAACTTTGTAGCAGTTTGGAATACTCCTCTTTCTTCAGGTTTCTTAAAATCAAATTTCAGAATATCTGAACCCTTTAGCAATTGCATCAACAGACCTGCAGTGACAATTGGTCCAATGCCAAGCTCAACTAGCGTTCCTTGGTTTGATGCAAAAATTACTCTTGCAAATTGCAGAAAGTCAAACGCAGGTGCGGTTGCTCCAAATAATGGGGTGTTTCCCATTACCATGTAAATTAGCAGTACAAGACCAGACCAGATTAATTTAGTTTGTAATGATATCTTTTTTTTTGGTTTTGGTACTTGAGGAATGTAAGGTTCTGCTTTGAAGACGACTTTTCTAATAATGTTAGTGACGCTACCCTCAGCCATTATCAGCTAGCACCTCTCCCCCTACTAATTTTATTTTCTCTTCTGCTGATGCAGTAAATCTTGGTACTTTGACGGTGTATGGGTTTGATACCTTACCGCCACCTAGGAGTTTGTCATATCCAGCAGTTATGAGGTCTATGACTTTTTTTCCTCCTTCTTCTTTACCAAATTTTGAAAATAGATCATCAAGATCACGGACACTTGCCCATTTTCTGGTGATGATTGGGTGAGGTGGATGAGTAGAATCATGTCCAAAATGTTCAGGCATTTCTTTTAGCAAAGTACTAAAATGATATTTATGCAATCCAGCAATGCCAAGTCCACCCTTATGACCACTTGCGCGATGCTGACCTACTTGTCCCCATCCCATGTGTCGGCCACCCCGTAATCTTCTTGTTTTTCTTAATCGTGTAGCCATGTTAAATCATATTCCTCACTAATGTTCCAAGATCTTTGTTTTGTCCAAGTACACCTTTTTGTCCATATAGTTTTTTTGTACTTCGTTTGAATCCATGTCTTGGTGGAGATAAAGCAAACCAAGGTTTCAGAGGCTTTAGTTTAGAAAGAGTTGCTTTTCCTTCAGACAATGCAGTGCCAAGTGCTGCAGTACTATCAAATCCAAGTTCTTTAAGATCAGCTGCTGTAACTTTTTGGTAACCTTCCTTTCTTGCTTTTTTATCAACTAGTTCTTTTGCAAGACTTGCGTCTAGTTCAGACCAAGTTACATAGTGTTTTACTTTGTTTAACATTCCCAATGTGTTGTCTTTAGCAGGTAGTATTACAGCGCGATATTTTTTATCTAATTTTAGTAAAGTCATTGTAGTGGTTGCCCAATATGGACAATCAGCTTGGCCTTTAATTCTAACTACAAGATACGCTTTTGCCATTCTACATCAACCTTGACTAAATGTCTGCTTGAGACAATCCAGTATAGCTTTAGAAGTGGAATTCATTGTAGGAGTAGCGCCTTTTGCAGTAGTCCAAGCGTCTTTGAGTCCTGCCAATTCTAATAGTCGTTTAATTTTACCACCAGCCACTAGACCTAATCCACGTGGAGCTGGAATTATTTCAATTGTTACACTTCCACCTTTTCCTCGAATTTTAAATGGGACAGAATGTTTTTGATCACATCTGCATTCCCAACTGCCACATCCTAGTTTGATTGGGCTGACATTTAGAAGAGCTTGATTTGTCGCTTTTTCAATTGCAATTCTCATTTGTTTTGATTTTCCTTGACCTACTCCCAAGTAACCATTTTGATTACCTGTTGCAACAATTGCTTTGAATCTAGTTGATTGTCCATTGGAAGTCATTTTTTGAATAATGCCTACATCAATTACTTCACTTTTCAAATCAGGAAGTAATTTTTTAATTATACCGGCCTCTTGAATTCTCATACCATCTTGAATAATTTCTTCAATGGAATTAATTTCGCCAGCTGCAACTTTTTTACCTAAGATAGTTTTTGGAACCCAAGCTTCTTCTTCTTGTTCTCGTCTTGGTCTTCTAGCTGCACCTGGTTTTCCGCCACCATAAGTTTGACCGCCTTTGCCACCTGGTCCACCTCTTCCACCTGGTCCATTTCTTCCACCTCTTCCAGCAGGTTTAGTTTGTGTTGTTTGGCTCATCTCTACTTGACCTCACTGTCAATAGCAGATTTGATTTTAGAAGTGTCGTTTTTTACTGTAAGATGTTCACCGTTGATTCTATCATCGGATGGAAATGTTTCTGGATCTGCTGGAACTTCAAGACCTGCATCAACAACACCTTTCAGAGCTGCTGCCATTCGTTGCGTGTATCTTCTAGTTCCAGTATACAAGACTGCACCTTTGGCACCATTGCCAATAGCTTTCTTTCCAGCAAGATAACCAGTAAGATATGCTGCAGGTACACTTTTTCTAGAACCTTTCCAGCCTTTTTTAATTAAATAAGTAGAATGTGCAGATGCAATTACTTTATCACCAGCCATGCCAGGTTTTAAAATTTGGACTTGGGTATTTTCATTAGTAATATTGACAGTTATAAAATCACGTCTACCTGTAAGTAAGGTTCCACGTTTTCTGTAGTTAGTCTTTTCCTCGCGTAGTCTTCTGAGGATATTTGAATAGGCCATCTATAGAACACGAGTTTGAAACAGCTCTTATATACGTTAAGCGCGAATTAGAGAAGCAAGTAAAGCTTTTTGAGTATGAAGTCTATTTTCTGCCTCATCCCAAACTACTGATTGAGGTCCGTCAATTACAGATGATGTGACTTCTTGATCTCTTTTTGCTGGAAGACAATGCATAAAGATTGCATTGTTTTTTGCATTATTCATCAAAGTTTGGTTGACTTGGTATTTTGGCAGAAACTTTTTGGTTCGTTTTGGATCATTGTTATGAATTGATGTGTAGGTATCAGTAACTACAACATCTGCATTTTTTGTTGCTTTTAGCGGTTCTGTAGTTAGCTCAATATCAATTAGTTTTTTGGATTCTTCAAGTGCAATTTTGTCAGGTTCGAATCCTTTTGGTGTTGCAATGGATAGTTTGACATCAGCTAATGCACATCCATAGATCATTGAATTGCACACATTGTTTCCATCACCAACCCATGCGATTTTTAGTCCCTTGAATTTCCCTTTTTTTTCTTTAATTGTCATAAAGTCTGCCAATATTTGGCACGGGTGAAAAGTATCAGAGAGTCCATTGATAACTGGGATGCTTGAAAAAAGAGATAACTTTTCTAACAGACTGTGATCATAAACTCGCGCCATTATACAATCAGTGTATCGCGACAAAGTTTTTGCAGTGTCTTCTATTGATTCACCTCGTGATAACTGCATGTCATTTGATGAGAGATTAATTGCATGTCCGCCTAGCTGGTACATTCCGACTTCAAAGCTTACTCTAGTTCGAGTTGATGGCTTTTGAAAAATCATGGTAAGTGTTTTGTTTTTCAATAAAGGCTTGTTGCCATTTTTTAATTCTTTTTTTAGTTTAATGGAATAATCAATTAATTGAGTAAATTCCTTTGGAGTTAGTTCCGCTAAAGTGAGCAGGTCTTTTGTTTTGAGTTTCATTTCTTGAAGAATCCAAATACGCCTCGTTTCTTTTTAGGTTTTTCTTCTTCTTTATCTTGTTTGTGTTTGTCATCTTCTTTTTCAGATGTATCTTCAGATTCGTGTTTGGTTTTTGATTCTCCAGGTTTTGGTCGTCCTTGTTTTATCCAGTCACGTATCTTTGAGCCAAGTTTAGTTGCCTCATCATCATTTTCTGGTGGAGCAATATCGTACAAATCTGAATAATTAGAAATGTCATCATCTGAAATTCCTGCGAAAGGATCGCCTGCATCAACTTCGATTTTTGGTTCTGGTTTTGGTTCTGGTTTTGGTTCTGGTTTTGGTTCTGGTTTTGGTTCTGGTTTTGGTTCTGGTTTTGGTTCTGGTTTTGGTTCTGGTTTTGGTTCTGGTTTTGGTTCTGGTTTTGGTTCTG
>DATIFS010000078.1:0-2243 GCA_035455105.1 Nitrosarchaeum sp. | reverse complement strand
CATTAGTTTCAAAAATGATTGAAGACAAAGTATCTAGATTAATTATAAAAAATAATCAAAATGAAGCCAAAGGCGTTGTTACTTTTCGAGATTTATTTAGGGTGTCAATGACTGTGGGTAACACCCATGACGTTGTGGATAATTCTGATCCTATGATCTCTGTAATTTTTCCTAGAAAAGGATTTTTGACTTCAAGCGGATTTGGGGGAAGCATTCTTGCAAAAGATATCATGACTCCCAATATCGTATCTATTGACTATAATGATGATCTAGTTATGGCTTGCACTGAAATGATTGATAACAATGTCAATGGCATAGGCGTTTTAATCAATAATCAGTTATCTGGAATTGTAAGTAAAACTGATGTAGTTAAGGCACTTGATAAATTAAAATAATTTTTTTCCTTCTAATTTACGAAAAATATTGGTAAAACAAACTCTATTCTAAATTTTTTGCGTTGTTTTTCTCAGAATAATTTGCATTAATGCTTCTTTTGAATAATCAATCCCATGTTCATTTTCAGTATGTTCTGAAAATTCTTTGATAACTTGTTCTACTTCTCCTTGTGACTCAAATGAACAGTCAAAACCATAGTCTTCACACTTTAATTTTATCATCGTTAATTTTGTAGATTAATTTGTAATATACTTGAGTTAACATTGTTAACTGTCTATTTTCTAAATGCACTACATACCGTATCCATATTTTGTGATTTTAGAGTTTAAAAAAATGACCCTAGGGGTGGACCGGGAGGGATTTGAACCCTCGACCTTTGCGGGAAAATTTCCTTACGCAGTGTGAGTGCGTCATCCTAACCACTAGACAACCGGTCCAATGAAATTACAAAACAAGCATCTTTTTTGTCTTTAGGTTTTGATATATCATGATAACCTTGACCTTTTCTACTAAAAATCATCAAATCAAACATGTCTTTACATGAATTTGATGTTCTGGTAGAACGAATGCAATTAGCATTTGACTATGCCACAAATTTAGGACAATATGTCGAAGCTGCAAAAGTGCTTTACCAAATGAATGACAATCTGCCTGATGATTTGCAATTGAGTCTTGAGGAATTAGAAAATGAAAGCGTCGTAAGACAATTTATCTCTCAATATCACCCAAAGATAAGATCTGCAATAGTTGAATACAGACAAAGATTGATGAATTTTTAATTCTACTTTTTGACGCCCAAGTTTCTGTTCTTTAATCTCAAGTATGGATTTCTACATTTTCTGCATCTGGTAGCGTTAATGTCGTTTCTACATCCACAGTTAAAGCATATTCTCATAACTAGACGAGCAGTCTGAGCAATACGTTTTTTCTCTGGATCTGTAATAGGCATATAATTTTCTCCTTAATCTCTCTCTTTTATTCTAATCGGATTGTTGCATTTTTCCTGCTAATAAGACTGGTACTTGGGAAGGTCTTTTTGCAACTGGTATGTTTGCTTTGTTAAACATTGTAACTTTGGATTCGGCAGAACCATACGTTCCCATGACTATTGCACCTGCATGACCCATTCTCTTTTCTTTTGGAGCCGCTCTTCCTGCAATGTATGCCACTGTTGGCTTTTTGAATCCAATGTCTATGATTCTTTGAGCTAAAATTTCTTCTGAATCACCACCAATTTCTCCTACTACTACTAATCCTTCAAGATCAGGAATATCTTTGATCATTTCAAATGCATCAATCATTCTGGTTCCATTGATTGGGTCACCACCAATTCCAATTGTAATTGATTGTCCAAATCCTGCATTTGTCAATGCATCCGAAATCTCATAAAGTAAAGTGCCACTTTTTGATAACACTGCAATCTTTCCTGCCTTAAATGGAGTTGGTGGCATAATTCCTATTTTTATTAATTCTGGAATCATTATGCCTGGTGTGTTTGGTCCAATGATTACAGCTCCTTTTTTGTTTGCTAAATCTAAAACTTCCATTGTGTCTCTGACTGGAACATGCTCTGGAATTGCAACTAGTAATTTGATTCCTGCATCTAGTGCTTCTTTTGCAGCTCCCAAAAAGAATTTTGCTGGAACAAAGACAATTGAAATTTTTGCACCTGTTGCATTTACTGCTTCTTTGACAGTATTAAAAATTGGAACCTTGTCTTCAAATTTCTGTCCTCCTTTTCCTGGGGTAACTCCTGCAACAACATTGGTTCCATACATCATCATATTTTTTGCGTGTAATGAACCATACGCTCCTGTAATTCCTTGAACGATTACTCCTTTTTTCTT
>DATIFS010000077.1:0-8641 GCA_035455105.1 Nitrosarchaeum sp. | reverse complement strand
ATTAAAAATTGGAACCTTGTCTTCAAATTTCTGTCCTCCTTTTCCTGGAGTAACTCCTGCAACAACATTGGTTCCATAGGTCATCATATTTTTTGCGTGCAATGAACCATACGCTCCTGTAATTCCTTGAACGATTACTCCTTTTTTCTTATAATCTGAATCTTCAGGAGTTCCTTTTAGTAGTTTGAAAATATCTGTCATTTTTTAACCCCCATAACTGCAGCATTAATTGCATCTTCAACTGAATCAAAAATTTTGGTTCTGGAACCTTTTAACATTTCTTTTGCTTTATCTGACTCTGTACCTTTTAGCCTTGCAAATACTGGTAGATCAATTAGTTTATCATCATATGCTTTAAGAAATGCTTCTGCAACTACTGTTGTTTTTACTATTCCGCCATAAAGATTCACCAAAATTCCTTTGACTCTATTCATTTTACTAATCAAAGTAAGTGCTTCATAAACTGATTCAGTAGTTGCACCACCTCCTACATCTAAGAAACATGCAGGTTTGCCACCATTATCTGATAACATATCCAGTGTAGACATTACCAATCCTGCACCGTTTCCTACCACTGCAATATTTCCATCTAATTCTACTAATGAAAATCCACTTTTTTCTGCTCTTTCTTCAATTTCTGTTTTTTCTTGGTATTTTTGTAATTCATCATGTCTAAAGTTACTGTTGTCATCTGTCACAAATTTTCCATCTAGTGCCATTATGGTTCCATCATTCATAATCGCAAGTGGATTAATCTCTGCCAATTCTGCTTCTTTTTCAACAGTGAGTTTTGATAGTTTTAATAAAATATCCACAAAATAATCTACCAACTTTCCTTCTAATTTCATCTCTTTTGCAACTTCTCTTGCTATTTGCTCTGAAACATTTCCAAGTCCTACTTCTTTTATGATTTGATTTTTAACTGATTCAATCTCAACTCCACCTTCTGGTGATGCAATAATTGTATAACATCTCTTTGAGCGATTCAAAAATAATGAAAGGTACAACTCTTTTTTAATGTCTGCCATTTTTTCAAGCAAAATTGCACGAGCCTTTTCCCCTTTGATTGTCAATCCTAAAACTTGAGGGTACTTTAGATCAAACTCGTCATCATTTTGGCACTTTTGAATACCTCCTGCCTTGCCTCTGCCTCCCACAGGTACCTGAATTTTAATTACAAACGGATATCCTAACTCTTTTGCATGTTTTCTGCCTTCTTCAATGTTAGTTGATGCCTTACTTGGAAGCAGATTGATTCCATACTCTCTGAACAATTCCTTTGCTTGAAACTCTAGCAAACGCATGCAAAAACCAACAATTTTACGGTCTTTATTAATTATGATGCTAACTTAGCTGTTCTTCAAGAAAATCAATTACTTGTAAAAATCGATCACGACTTTTTCTCAACAATTCTTGTGGGAATTCTTCGATTGTAAAAACAAATTGTTGATGAAAACTTGGAACTAAAACTCCTCCTGATGTGACTAATTGTTCAATTACATAATCTTTGGTAAGTGTGCAAACAATTTCTTCATAGGATTCTTCCTCTTCTTCTAGTGTTTGCCTATACAGTATGATTGGCTTGTTAGTTTTTGCAACAATATCTGAGCCTTTCTTTAAAAGATCAAATAAATGCTGAATCTGCCATGCATCAAGACTAATCTGTTTTACCATACAATTAGTATGTGTTTTTTCTATTTATTATGCCTGATCAACTAAAAGCTAACCAGTTGGTTCATTTTTGATTAAAAGAAAAGAATGATTTGGCTTTTATGCCATATCGAGTGCTCTAGAATGTTTTCTGGTATGTGGTCTTTCCCCAGAATATTTTCTTCTCATGTGTCCTGATGGTCTTCCGTAGATTAATTCTAGGAACCATGACTCATGTTCTATCTCTTCTGCCAAAATATCTTTTGCAATATCATATGTTGTAGGATCTTTTCCTAAAGTCATCTTGCAGATTTTATCCCAATTGACAATTGCACCTTGTTCGGCTTTGAGACATTTTTCTAGTATTGCCTTATGATCTGTTGGATTTGCTGGAAGTTGTAAGAATTCACATCCTGACATTTTGATGAATTCTGTTGCATCATTTGGGAGAATACCTCCTAATTGGTATATTCTCTCAAGACATGATTCAAAGTGACTAAGATCTTCTAATCTTGCATCCTCGATAATCCCTTTGAGTCCCTCACCTTCCAAGCCTGTACAATGTGCTCTCAAATTGGTGAAATAGTAGTAGGCAGTAAATTCTACTGAAGCGTTGTAAATCAATAGTCTTTTTAATTCCTCTACATCCAAGCCATTTTGTTTTAGAACATTGATTCCAACAACGTTTGGGGCTTTTGATTCAACCATATCTGCTTGCTGGATTATCCGTTGTAATAAAAATTTCGCGCTTAATCAAAGCAAGATGTATGCATCTAACTTATTCTACTGAAATTCTTATTTTTTGACCATCTATGTCATCATCTTTGTACTCTTTGCATGATTCTTCAAAATCCACTTTTTTTACTCTGACTAAAAATGCCAAATCTTCTGATTTTTCTTTTATCATTTCTAATGACTCCTCATCTAAATCAAGTATTGATGCAACATTGAGAATATCCGTGGGGTTGTACCCTCTCTCTTTTCTTAGTGTTTGTAGTCTTCTTGCAATATCTTTGATTAGGCCTCTTGCCATCATCTCTTTGTTTCTTAAAGTAGATATGAATACAATGTAATTGTCTCTTTTTGATACTGCAAATCCCTCACTTGCATCAAAATCTATTATGAAATCTTCCTTATCTAATGAAATTGTTTCCCCATCTATTTTATAATTATACTTTGCTTCTTTTTGAAGTGTCAATACAATTTCGTCTTTGTTTGTTTCAGAAAATGCTTTGACAAGTTTTCCCATATGTTGTTTAGCTTTTGGACCAATTCGTTTTCTTTCTAATTCTGCTATTGATTGAAGTGGTAAGTTTAGTTGCTGTAACTCTAATACTTGTTCTAATCCTGATCCTTCTTCTGTTTCATATATTGTAATTTTTTCTACATTAAGTTGTGACATTAGTAAAGAAGAAAGTGATTCTAGTTTTTGTTTCTGACCTTTACTAACACAAATCAATGCCTCATTTAATGGCCATCTTCGTTTCAACTTTCCTTTCATTCTTGCAGCAGCTGAAATTGAAACAACATCTTTCATGATGTCAAATGATTCCTCAATTTTTTCATTGACTAGATTTTCTTGATACTGTGGCCATTTGTCTAATAAAATACTCTTTTTTCCATCAAATATTGTTTGATACAGATACTCGCTAGTATAAGGACAAAGAGGATGAATCAAAATATCTAATGTTTTGAGTACTTCGCTTAGAACAGCATATATTGCTAATCTCCTGCTCTTTTTTGATTCGTCCTCATCCCATAATTCTCCTCTGGTAATTGGGATGTATATTTGACTTAGGTTATTTATGATAAAATCATCTACTGCTTTTGCTGCTTCATGGAATTTACATACTTCATTTCGTTCTGTTATTTTTTTGATTAATTTTTGTAACTTTGATAAAAGCCAAATATCTGGTGATGTCAGTAACTGGTTTTCCTTTGCCCATGTTACTGTTTTTGTATTCTCAAAATTATCATATTCACTATTTTGCTTAAAATACAGATGTAAATTAAACAAAGTGTTGAGTACTTGGTATGGTCTTGACATCAATTCTTCTGTGCTAAAGCTGAGTGGTTCAATTGGACTTGCTTTCCAAATAAAATAAAATCTTATCAGATCCACTGGATATTTTTCAAGTAATTCTGCGCCATCTATGACGTTTCCCAAACTTTTGCTCATCTTACCTCCTTTTTCATCAAGTACATGTCCTTGAAACAAAAATGATTTGAATGGTGCTACAGGTCCATTGTTTAAGATAACATTTTCTATCAAAAGCGTATATGCCCATCCTCTTGTCTGATCTATTCCCTCTGTAAAAAATGGGGCTGGGATACTTTTGGAATATTCTTCATCAGTTAGTGATGAATAAGGGGCTGACCCACTGTTGTGCCACGTATCTAAAACATATTCTTCTCTTTTTGTATTTGTACTGTTGCAATGTTTGCATTTTATTGTGATATTGTCAATCCATGGACGATGCAACTCAAAGTTTGGTCCATCTGGTAAGTTTGTTGCAGAATCTACTATCTCTTTTCTTGTGAAAAACCAATTTTGTTTTTTACAGTCACTGCATATCCATACTGGTAACGGACATCCCCAAATTCTCTCTCTTGATATGCACCATGGATGTCTTTCTTTAATAATTCCTAAAAATCTATTTTTTGGTTGATCAAAAAAATATTCTACATTTTCTGCAGCATTGATTGCCTTGTCTTCTAATCTATCTAGTTTGTAAAACCACCCTTTTCGCGCCAACCACACAATCGGATGATGTGATCTCCAACATAGGGGGTATTTGTGCTTGATTTTTCCAATTTTTACTAGCGCATTACATTCTTTTAGATCTTCAACAATTATTCTATCTGCATCTCTAACAAACATCCCCTCATATTTTCCAGCTAAACTGGTAAACTTTACCTGATCATTGATTGGACTAAACACCTTGACTTTTCTTTTATTTGCTATTTTGATATCTTCCTCACCGTTTGCAGGAGATAGATGAACTAGCCCGCTACCTGTTGTAATCTCTACAAATTCTTCTGATACCGCAACATGAAAATTGGTTTCCTTTGCACATTCATCTAACCCTGGAATTAAATTCAAAAGTGGATGGATGTATTTTTTTCCTTCAAATTCTGAACCTTTTGTGGTTTTTATAATTTCGTATCCTTCAATGTTTACTTCTTTAAAAAATTCTTCCAGTCTTGTCTTTCCTACAACCCATGTTTCATTTTCAACTTTGACATAAGTGTAGTCTTCATCCGGGTTTAATCCTACCATGGCATCTGTAACTAGAGTAAATGGCATTGTAGTCCAAACTATGAGATGCGCCTCTTCGTCTCTTAGTTTAACTTTGTAGTATAGTGATGGATCTTTTACTTCTTCATATCCTTGATTGACTTCTGCATGACTTAGTGATGTCTGACAACTTGGACAATATGCAATTACTGTAAAGTCTTCTTCTAATATTTTATTTTCATGTGCTTTTTTGAGAATCTGCCATTCTCTTTCAATAAATTCATCTCGATAAGTCCAATATGCTTTGTTGTGATTAAATGACATTCCAAGTAATTCATCAACTTGAACCCATTTGGCATTGAATTTTTTTACAATACGTTTGCACTCTTCAACTAGTTTCTCAATTCCAACTTTTTCAATTACTTCTGACTTTCCACCTGTTACCCCAAGCTCTTTTTCTGCCTGTAATTCTACTGGGAGTCCTTGAGTATCCCATCCTCCATTAAATGTGATTTTTTTACCTTGTAGTGTATTGAATCGGTACCACAGATCCTTGATTACACGTCCTCTAAGATGACCTGCATGAGGAACTCCGTTCATTGTAGGTGGACCCTCGATAAACATTATTTTTTTAGGCTTATCTGATTCAAAGATCAGTTTTTCCACATCAATTGATTTGATGTATCTTCTTATCTCTGATTCAATTGCCTTTGCATCGAATTTTGATGAAAGTTCCATCTTAGATTTTGATATGAGAGTGGCATTATAAAGCTAAATTGTTTTCTGATACTGGAATTTGTTTGAGTTATTTACAATTTCATAAAAATATGACTAGGCCAAATTTTTAAAAACACCAAAAAATATCTTTTAATAAATTCCTTTTTTGTATTTTATATCTTGGATTATATAATTGAGTGAAAAATAATTTCTATTGGTTAATGTTTTAGTTGTTGGCTCAGGTGGGCGTGAACATGCACTGTCTTGGAAATTATCTCAAAGCCCAAAAGTTGACAAAGTTTTCACAGCTCCTGGAAATGGAGGGACTGAAAATAACATCTCCATCAACGTAGATGATCTAAACGCATTAGCTGAATTTGCACAGAAGCATAATTGTTTTACAGTAGTGGGTCCTGAAGTGCCTCTTGCAGCAGGAATTGTAGATAAATTCAACCAAATGAATCTCAAAATTTTTGGCCCTTCTCAAAAAGCAGCTCAATTAGAATCTAGTAAAATCTGGGCAAAAAACTTTATGAAAAGAAATGAAATTCAAACTGCACAATTTGAAATCTTTGATGATCCAAAAAAAGCAGAAGAGTATGTCAAATCTCTTGATTACAATGTTGTAGTAAAAGCAGATGGCCTTGCTTCTGGAAAAGGAGTAATCGTATGCAATAACGTTGATGAGGCAATTGCTGCAATTAACACTATTTTGATAAAAAAAACATTTGGTGATGCTGGTAATCGTATTATTGTAGAAGAGAGAATAGATGGAATCGAAGCATCTTACATCGCATTATGTGATGGTAATGCTGCAATACCTATGGCTTCAAGCCAAGATCATAAGAGAATTTTTGATAATGATAAAGGTCCTAACACTGGTGGTATGGGCGCATATTCTCCAACTCCTATTATTGATGATGTCCTTGCAAAAAAAATTCAAAATAAAATTATCGATAAAACGATTCAATCACTGAAATCAGAAGGTATTGTCTTCAAAGGATTTCTTTATGCTGGAGTAATGATAAGGAACAATGAACCTTATGTCTTAGAGTATAATGCACGTATGGGCGATCCTGAATGTCAACCAATTACCATGAGAATGGATTTTGATTTGTATGATTATCTTGTTGCAAGCGTAAATGGAACTCTGTCCTTATTACCTAAACCTCTATGGAAAAAACAGTCTGCAGTATGCGTTGTTTTAGCATCTGAAGGGTACCCTGAATCATTTCCAAAAGATGAAGAAATTACTGGATTTGATTTAATTCCTAAAAACGCAATGGTATTTCATGCAGGAACAAAAAAACAAGATGGTAAAATTCTTTCAAATGGAGGAAGAGTTTTGGGTGTTACTGCACTAGGTGATACTTTGATATCTGCAATCTCAAATGCTTATGCTGCAGCAGAAAAGATTTCATGGCCTCACAAGTATTGTAGAAAAGATATTGGTAAAAAAGGACTATCTTATCTTTGATGTGTCTATTATTCTGTCTTCGGTAACTATCCAGTCTATAACTACATCATGATCTGAACGAGGAATATTTTTAATAATTTGTTTATCTAATGTTAATGAAATTGTTTTGATTTTATTTTCCGCCAAAAATCTATCATAAAATCCATGACCATATCCTAACCGTACACCTGTAGGTGAAATTCCAACTGTTGGAACAAGTATTATGTCTAGATTGTTATCTGTGGGACACTCATCACGTGGCTCCATTATGTCAAAACTACCTTTTTCTAGATTGCTAAAACTTTCTATTTTTCTAAATTCTATATTTTTCCCAATTACTTTTGGTAAGAATATTTCCTTACCTTCACTTAGAGCCACCTGCATAATATCTTGTGTATGGACCTCACTACCTATTGGATAGTATGCCCCTATCTTCTGTGCATTGTTAAACGCTTCAATTTTTTTCAGTCTCTTTAGAATTGACTTTGATGCAATTTTCATCAAATCAAAAGATGTGGCATCTCTTTTTTCAAGAAGTAATTTTCGTAATGATGTTTTTTCAGAATTATCTTTCAATTTGACTACTCAAAGATGCTGCTGTTATTGTATTTTTCAATAGCATTGCAACTGTCATTGGGCCAACCCCACCTGGAACCGGTGTTGCATATGATGCTTTTTGTATTATCTGCTCATAATCTGCATCGCCTACAAGTTTTTCATTGTATTTTGAAATAGCCACATCTATTACCACAGCACCATTTTTTATCATATCTGGTGTCAGTGTAAACTTGTTTCTATTTCCAACTGCTGTAATTACAATATCTGCTAATTGACACATTTCCTTGATGTTTTTTGTTTTAGAATGACATGTGATTACTGTAGCATCTCTTGCTAATAGTAAATGATACAGTGGTTTTCCCACTAGACTGCTTCTATTAATTAGGACAACTGTCTTTCCCTGCAGATCTATGTTGTGATAATCAAACATTTCCATTACTCCCAAAGGCGTACATGCAACCAGTGCCGCCTTTTTCATTGCAAGCAATCCTGCATTATGTGGAGTAAGACCATCTACGTCTTTTAGTGGAGAAATTCTAGACGTAGTGATAAATTCATCTAATTGATTAGGTAATGGTAGTTGCACAAGTATTCCATGAACTGTCTTGTCATTATTTAACTCAAGAATTATTTTGTTTAACTCTAACTGTGTGACATTTGATGTAAGCTTGAAATCTTTGGTGATAATCCCTACTTCTTCACAAGCTTTGTGTTTATTTTTAACATATGTAGCTGATGCTTGATTATCTCCAACTAGAATTGTTGCCAAACATGGTGCTACTCCTTGTTTTTTTAATTCATCGACAGCTTTTCTTACCCTATCTTTTACAGACTGAGCAATCTCTTTTCCATCAATTTTAATGCCTGTCATTAATGATATTTCTTACTCGTAGATATTTAATCCTTGAAATTTGTTAATTCTAATTTGATAATCTTAGAAAAGAAGTTATGTGACTATATCGAAGTAATTTTATGTTTATAGTAATATCTGACATTCAAATTAAACCTGAATATGTTAGTGA
>DATIFS010000076.1:0-2127 GCA_035455105.1 Nitrosarchaeum sp. | reverse complement strand
CCCATTAACCAAACATCAAGATTAAATGCTTCATGTTTTGATATGCTTGAAAGATAACTTGGATCAATATAATCAGGGCCTACTTTGAAGGGTTGTACAGAAAAGCCCTTTTTTTGTAAAGCATAGATAATTGCACATGTTATTGATGTTTTTCCAACTCCACTAGTTGCTCCAGCTATTGTGATTCTTGGGATTTTCAATTCGAATGATTAGAATTGTTTTTTATTTAAATTGATACATTTTGGCTAAAATATTACTCAATGTTTTTACTTGGATAATTCATAGATCATCCATGCTTGATGGGTTAACTATTGTATATACAGGAAAAGGTAAGGGAAAGACTACTGCAGCTTTAGGAATTGCATTAAGGGCGACTGGATATGCAAAAAAAATCTGTATGATACAATTTATCAAAGGATCATGGCATTATGGAGAAATGTATTCATCGAAAAGATTAGAACCTGAATTTGAAATGGTTGCAATTGGAAAAGGATTTGTTGGAATAATAGATGACAAGAGTCCCAAAGAAGAACATGAGAGAATTGCAACAGAAGCAATCAAAATCAGTATGGAAAAAATTCAATCAGGAAAATACGATATTGTAATTTTAGATGAAATTAATTATGCTATAAATTTAGATCTAGTAAAAATTGAAGATGTTATTAATTTGATTAAATCAAAACCACCTAAAATGGATCTTATATTAACTGGAAATTATGCTAAAGATGAAATTATAGAGTTGGCAGATTTAGTCACAGAAATGAAAGAGATTAAACATCCATTTCAACGTGGCATAAAAGCAAAAAAAGGAATAGATTTCTAACTAGCAACATTAAATTATACAGAATGAAAATTTAGAAGAAATGTCTACGGAAACCCAAGAAATGCCAGAGCAAGGAGAGATTGTTCTTGCTACGATAACTAAAGTAATGGATCATGGAGCTTATGTCACTTTAGATGAATACAATGGAATTCAAGGATTTTTACATATTTCAGAAATTGCACCAGGCTGGATTAGATCAGTTAGCAGATTTGTAAAAGATGGTGAAAAAAAGGTACTACTAGTAAAAAAAGTAAATACGGATAGAGGAGATATCGATCTTTCATTAAAACAAGTATCAAAAGATCAAAAAAAGCAGAAATTAAAAGAGGTCAAGAAATTTGAAAAAGGAAAAACATTACTTCAAAATGTTAAAGAAAAGGGAAAACTTTCAGATGAAGATATTGAGAAATTAGAAGATATGATTTATTCGAAATTTGATTCTGTATACGATGCATTTATTGAAATTGGAAGAAATGGAATAGAATCAATAAAAGAATTAAAAATTCCGAAAAAAACAGCAATTGTTATTGAGGAAATATGTTCCAAAATTAAACTTCCTTCAGTTGAAATTAGAGGAATCATGGAAATTACAAATAATAAATCAGACGGTGTTGAAATTATTAAAAAAGCACTTTTGGATGCAACAAAAAAGGATCCTACAATAGATATCACATATCTAGGTGCACCAAAATACAGATTATCTATTACTTCAGAAGATTTCAAATCGGCTGAAAAAACACTAAAACCAATACTAGTAGAAATTCAAGAAAGTATTGAAAAAAAGAAAGGCTCATTCAAATTTACTAGAGAAGAATCTAAAAAAACAAGAGAGAATTAAGATGAGATTTCAATTAAGAAAATGTTCAAAGTGTAATCGCTATACACTTAAGGAAAAATGTCCATTGTGTAATGAAGAAACAGTTTCAGCACATCCAGCTAAATTTTCACCAGATGACAAATACATGAGATATAGACTAGCTGAAAGGTATAATTAAAAATATCAAATTAGTTGGTTGGAACAAAGGTCTCATTATCTATCTTAACATCATAGTTTTTATTTACTTTATAGACAAAGACTCCTATCATAGGTTTACCTTTTTCTGCATTATAACTTGAAGATACATGTACAAGTTGTAATGGGCCATCACCATCAGAGGGATACTTGATATCTTTTGTATATATTGGAGTAAAACCAGGTTGATATGTTGCAGATTGTTGCTGAGTTTGCAAGTTGACATATGCGAGAGGAGTAAATGGGATCATTTTCCCTAGCAATGAATTATTCCAAAAACGTTCAGTACCAC
>DATIFS010000075.1:0-85670 GCA_035455105.1 Nitrosarchaeum sp. | reverse complement strand
AAAACTGTTCTATCCATAAGTGGTTTGCCACTACGTGGATCTTTAAGATGTGGAAATTCAACAAGCACTTCAGTCATTTCGTTTCCTCTTTCACCACATCCAATGTATACTACAACTTGAGAATCAGCCCATTTTGCAATTTGGTGTAGTGTAACTGTTTTTCCAGTACCAAATGCACCTGGAATAGAACCAGTACCACCCTTTGCAATTGGGAAAAATGTATCAATAACACGTTGTCCTGTAAGAAGTGGAACTGTTGGATCATATCTGTTCTGATATGGACGTGGTTTTCTAACAGGCCATCTATGATACATTTTAAGAGGAATTTTTTGTCCATCTTTTTCAGTGGTAGCTAATACAGTTTCTAAATTATAATCTCCTTCACTTACAACATTTGAAATCTTTCCACCAGGATGATCTGGTGGGACCATAATAGAGTGAACAATAAGATCAGTCTCTTGAACAGTACCAAGGACATTTCCTGCAGCAATTTCATCACCATTACTAACAGTTGGTACAAAATGATATTTTTTTTCCATATCTACAGCAGTTGTTGTAATACCTCTTCCAATAAATGAGCCAGAAGCTTTTGATAATTCTTTTAATGGTCTTTGGATTCCATCGTAGATTTGTCCTATAATACCTGGACCTAATAAAACACTCAAAGGATTTCCTGTACCAATTACTGGTTCGCCTGGTTTTAGTCCACTTGTAGATTCGTAAACTTGAATAAATGCAATATCGCCAGTCAGACGAATAACTTCACCAACTAATTTTGAATTTCCAACAACTACTGTTTCATACATTTTTGCGTCAGACATTCCATCGGCCTTGACCGCTGGACCGCTTACCCAAACAATTCTACCTTTAGCTGCCATACTAATTACCTACTCCGAATTTTGTGGCAATTTCTTTCCTTATTAAAGGCTTCATACGTTGAATTCTTGCATCAAGAGTATTATCAAATTTCATTGCACCATCTTTTGATTTTACTATAACACCTCCAATACATGTAATTGGTTCAGAAGATAATTCTGCACCAGGATATTTGGATAATGCTGATTGGACGAGTTCTTTATCTTTAGAATTTGTGCTTATGATAACTTTGGTTGTTCCCAAAATTTTAGTTGACTCATCCAATAGAGTTTTTATTAAATTAACATAGTTATCATTACGTTCTATATTTGAAATTTGAGTCAAAGCAGTTGCAAATACTTGATCTATTGATTTTTCTAACAATAAAAGTTGGTTATTTCTGGCCTCAAGATCAGAGCTTCCAATAATCTGTTTTTCAATCTTTTCTGCCTCTTTTTTACTATCGGAAATAATTTTATCGTATTCTTGTTCAAGTTTAGGAACTGAATCATCTAGGGTGTGTTTTGTGTTAGAAAATGAATTTTCAAGATCTAAAAGAATTCCCTTTTCTGTTTTTTCTAGAATTTTGTCAATAGATTTCGTCAATAAAGAATTATCCAACATTAGGCGTAAAATTAATTATGGATTTGAATGTTTTGGAGTTAATTCAAAAAAAAATGATCTACTATATCGATCGAACAGTTTCGTAATTTATGACTATTTTGAAATTATTTGCTCGGACGTAGAAAGATATTAAAATGTACTAACAATCTTGGATAATGTGACTGTTGCTGAACTTCTAGTTGCAAGTGTAATACTTCCAAGAATTGAATCGCCAAAAGCCATATCACGTCTTACACAATTTGAATGGTTTCATAAATTGGATATGGAAAATGAAACTATTACTCCGGAAATTGATGATCTTCTTCTTAGAGCACAAAAAGTACATCAATTCATTGAAGAGATAATTAAAGAATTAAAAATTCCTCTCCGAGTTGGCATAATGGAGATACTTTTCAAAGGCACTGTGTTTAAAAAGAAAAACTATGAAATTAATGAGATTGAAAATATGATTTCAGATCTGGAAAAAACTCCAGATATAATTACCAAAATAGCAAAATTGTTAAAAGAAAATTCAGATATCAATTATTCCTTAGAAGAATATAGAACTCTAAAGGACACATTACAAATTGCAAATAAGTTGAACATAGATCTAAGTAATTTTGGACTAATGAATCACTTTTATGCAAATCTATTTGTCATAAATTCGGCTGACTATGGTGAGATTGAACGAATACTTGAAGGCATACCGATTTTTAAGTATGATTTAGAATCAAAAGAAAAATTAGCTGTCATAATAATATCTGATGCAAGCGATTCGGATAGAATTCTTAAAGTAATGCGTTCCATCAATTCTAATCCTTTTAGTATCCCCAAAGGATTTCCTCAGATTCCAAGTGAATCTTATTCGTTAGCAGAATTAAAAATAAAAGAGCTTTCAGATAAACAAAAACTAATCTCAAAAGAAATTTCTGACATATCACACAAAATTCGTGGTGAAATTTTAGCGTTACATGAAAACGCGTTTGTATTAAAAGAAGTTCTTGAGACATTACGTAAGCCAGGCGGTACTAAAAATTTTGCAGTTATACAAGGATTTATTCCTAAAAAAATGGAAAAAAAATTCAAACAAATTACGAATCAATGGACATCAATAACTGAAGAAATTGAATACAATGAAAGTTCTAAAGACATTCCTGTTTATTTAGACAATCCTAGATGGGTTAAAACATTTGAAGTGATTACTGATAGTCAAGGACTTCCTAAACGAAAAGAATTCGATCCAACGTGGATGATTTCACTCATGTGGCCTATCTTTTATGGATTAATGTTTGCAGATTTAGGTCATGGATTATTACTAATGGGGCTAGGTCTCTTATTCAAATTCAAAGGTCAAGGAAACCTTTCAAGATGGGGAATGTTATTAGCTATATCTGGCGGTGCAGGTGCAATTGCCGGAATTTTCCAAGGTGAAGCATTTGGTTTTCATTTAGAAAGTTTTGCAATATTTCATTCTTTGTTACAAGAAGGTGGACCACTTCATTCATTAGATTGGTTGATAGGAATTATCACTGTATCAGAATTAACATTTGTACAAGTAATCATGATTCTCAAAGTATCAATTTTCTTGGGAGTAATTCATTTGGGATGGGCTTTCATTTTACGTATTCACAATTATTGGAGAATAGGAGACAAGGACACAATGATTTTTGAAGCAATTCCAAATTTGTTCATGTGGTTAGGAGTATTTGCAGTGATGATGGGAGCAATAGGTTCTGGATATGATGTGATGAATATGTATTCAAAAATTCATACAGAAGCAGTTCCTTGGATTTCTGTAATTGTTGGAGATTGGGCAGTTGTTTGGTTGGTTGTCAGAGTTGCAGTTATTGTCATAATTGCATCTATGGTAATGATGATAATTGGCGGAATAAAACACAATAAAAAACATCCAGAGGCAGGTGGAGACATGGTTAGCGTGATTATGGAAGTTTTCCTAGGAAAATCAATTGAATGTTTGGCGCACACCATCAGTTATGCTCGAATAGGAATTATGCTATTAGTACATGCAGCGTTATTACTTACTGTTAACAAAGCCTACGAATCTATGGGTGGACTTGATTCTCCAACTTCACTTGTACTTATTGTTGGTGGACAAATTGGAATTATGATGATCGAGGGTTTGATTGTTTACATCCAGTCTCTCAGACTTCATCTTTACGAATTCTTTACAAAATGGTATTATGGAGGATCACAACCATTCAAACAATTAGTTCCAGAGATGGTTTACAATCTATATTCGTGGAAGAATAAGCAATAACAAAATTTCCAGATTAAAAGTTAACAAATAATACTAAGTAGGAAATAAAATGAACATGTCAAAAGAATTTGTGATAACACTTGTTCCAGCACTTATTATGCTTGGGTTTGCTATTTTTGCACTAATAAAAGTCAGTTCTTAATTTTAGTTGTACAAAAAAATACAGTTATAATTTATGAATATAAAATTAATTTTGTTCTATTGGTAAATCTGACTTATTTCCCCATTCTCCCCATGAACCTAAATAGACACGGACATTTTCAAAACCAAGTTTTTTTAACACAAGAAATGTATTGGCAGCACGATATGCTCCTTGACAATAAGTTATGATTTCAGAATTTTTTGGAATATCATATAATTTTGATAATTCCTCATTATTTTTGAAAGTCCCATTCTTATTTAGATTAATATTCCAATCTATGTTTATAGCGTGAGGAATATGTCCTGCTTTGGCTGCTCGAATAACACTTCCATTGAATTCTCCTTGTGATCTTGCATCAAGTATCTTTAGACGATTTAGATTATTATTTAGATACTCAAATCCAGAAATTAATTCCGGATTGATTTTGCCTGAAAATTTAGAAGGTTTGAAACCATTTGATTTCATTTCAAGTGGTAGATTTTCCTGTCTCCATTTTTTCATTCCACCATCTAGTATAGAAACGTCTGGGTGTGAAAAATACATCAGCATCCAAACACCTCGTGCTGCAGACATACCTGAGACATCATCGTAAAATATAATTTTTTTTTCTGGAGTAACTCCAACAAATGAAAAGAGCATTTCAGTTTGTCTATTAAAATTTTCAATTCCTTGTTTAGTTGTATCAATCCAATGAAAGGCAAATAGATCTAGATTCACTGCTTTAGGAATATGACCTTCTGAATATTCCTTAAAGGAGCGAGTATCAATTATCAAAATATTTGAATCGTTAATTATTGAATTAAGATTTGTTGTAGAAATTATCATGATTAAACAACATAACAACAAATGTAAATTTATTTGGTTTTAATAATAAAAAGAAAAGAAAAGGATTTTTCCTTATTCGTTTACGTATGCTCTTTCGCCGTGTTGTGCCAAATCAAGACCAATCTCCTCTTCTTTAGGAGTGACTCTGATTCCGCCAGGCCAAACGGCATCCATTATTTTGAGGATTACAATTGTAACACCAAATGCATAGCCTACTGATATGGCTGCAGCAATGATGTTGATTGCTTGTTGTTCCATTCCTTCTGGAGTACCAGTCCATGCACCAATACCATCACCGGTATCCCAAATGTGTGGACTAGCTAATGTACCAGTCAAAATTGCACCTGTAAGACCACCCATTCCGTGTACTCCCCATACATCTAATGCGTCGTCCCATTTACGTGCGTTCTTGAATGCTACACATCCATAACAGATTGTTCCGCAAGCAATACCAATTATAATCGAAGCCATAGGACCTACCCAACCTGAAGCTGGAGTGATTGCTACTAATCCTGCTACTGCACCTGATGCAGCTCCTACAATACTTGGTTTTCCTGTATGTGCCCATGACATCAAGACCCAAGTTATAGCAGCCATACCTGTTGCAGTATTTGTAACAGTCCATGCGCTTACGGTAACACCGTCGACACCTACTTCACTTCCTGCGTTGAAACCAAACCATCCAAACCAGAGTATTGATGCTCCGAGAATTACCATTGGAATATTGTGTGGTTCCATTGGCACCTTACCATATCCGAGTCTTCTACCAAGGACTAAGGCAGCTGCCAATCCAGAGAATCCTGAAGTAATGTGTACTACAGTACCACCAGCAAAGTCTAATCCAAACGATGGAGACAGGTCAGGATTAAGATCTAATGCGCCTCCTCCGATGTAACCTCCGCCCCAGACCCAGTGTGCAACTGGATCGTAAACAAAGGTAGCCCATAGGAGTATGAAGATTATCAATGCGCTGAACTTTATCCTATCAATTAATGCACCAATGATTAGAGCTGGTGTAATAATTGCGAATGTTGCCTGGAACATTGCGAATAACTGGTGTGAAACTCCTCCTGTCCAATTGTCACTACATACTTCACCGGGTGCTGCTGCAAACCGTGTATCCGAGCATGCCGTAGGTGCTCCTAGTGGAGCCCATGGTGAGACTTCATTGAAGCCAGCATATTCAAGGCTTCCCATGAACATGTTTGAATCACCATCAATTGGACCAAATGCTAGAGAGTATCCCCATAGAACCCATTGTACTGAGATTAGACCCATAACGATTACGGTCATACCTAGTACATTGACTACGTTCTTTGATCTGGCTAATCCGCCATAAAAGAAAGCTACGCCGGGTGTCATGAAGAGTACTAATGAAGTAGCAGAAAGCATCCATGCTGATGCACCTGTATCAATTTTACAGGGTAGCATGTTACCATCACCACCATCATACCAACATTCGTTAGGATTACCAGTGTAAATTCCACTAGTTCCTTTAACATATCCGTCCATACCATCATTAACACTTTGTGCAAATGCTTGTGACATTGCACCTGTTGCTGTAATGGCTACTGCGACCACAAGTAATAGAGCATACTTGCGATTCCTAGAATTCATTAAATTTATCGAAATTGGAAATTATTTAAGGGTTGAAGATGTAAAAATAGGTAAAAATGTAAATTATTATATTTTAGTTTATTTTGATATAATCATAGAAAATGAAAACTATGTTACATGGTGATTAAATGAAGATCAGATCAGGCACACAACTATCAATTTTTGATACATTCAAAACAAAAGGAGAAGAATTGACAGGAGAAGCAAATAGACAAAGATCAATTATTGCAATATTAGCAAACAACACCAATCCGGCAGAGAGAACAAGAACAGGAATTTCTCAAAGAATTGCAAAGAAGCACAATATTGCTTGGAAGAATATCTATTCTGGAATTTTTAGAGATCTAGATGAAATTTTGATTCCTTTGGAAATTGCTGAAGAAGACGGAAGGTTACCTATGAGACGTGGACCGAAGGCACTTCAAGAAAAGGGAATTCCATATTATCATCTAACAAAAAAAGGGATGCTTGTTGCATTATCGATAAATGAAGTTAACAATAGAGAGCAATTACTAGAGAGGTTTTTTTCAGAATCAGATTCAAAAGAAAAAGAATACCAGAGAATAATTACAAGTTTGTTAGAAACTAGTCCAAATTTTACATATTCAATTTTTCAAAAATATGTAAAGGCATTTTGTGATAATAAAATCAAAGATTTACTTCCATTTGACCTCTCAAAACTGAGAGATATATCTGATGAATCTTTAATAATTCAAAAGGAGATTTTAGAGGCATTTTTGAAACTATCAAAACAAGATAAAGAAGAAGCTATTAGATTTCTTAACGAAATTACTTAAAATATCAATTTGTGGGAAGATAACACCAAACATTAAAATCGGTTATCTATTGAAATTTACCTAAATGGGTGGATCAAAAAACGTCTATGCATCTGTTAAATCATATAGTAAAAGAGGCAAACTATTAAAAAAGTCTGATTTTCAGACATTAGCAGAATCAAGAGATCTTGATGAATTGATTACTAGGATAAAAAATACAATTTATAGTAATGCTGTTGCAGATGTACAAAAACCATATACATCACAAGGTATAGAATCTGCTCTGAGAAGTAATCTAGCAGATACACATTATTCCATTGCAAAATCAGTAGGCAATTCTGGTGTTTTGAATGCATATTATATGAAATTCATTGTTTCTAATTTGAAATCAATTTTGAAAGGAAAAGCTTTAGGAAAGCCACAGGAAGAAATTGAAACTCATGTAAATCTTCATGCTGAAGAATTAATTAAACAAAGAGACATTGTCATTAAAGCATTAGTTGCAAAAGATCTTGAAGAAGCAGTTGCAAGTTTAAGTTCAGTACAATTTGGGGATGAAATTGGAAAGGCTGCAGCATTATACAACGATAGAAAAAACATACAAATTTTTGATACATATTTTGATAAAATTTTAATTCAACACTTAGCTGGTGCAATGAAAAGTCATGCAGATAAAGATGCAACAAAAGTAGTTGGAATGGATGTAGATTTTTACAATATTTTAAGTGTGATTAGAGGAAAATTCTGGGGATTGCAAGAAGAACAAATTCAAGATTTGATAGTTGCCCAAACTCCTACTGCAAAAGAATTACTTGGAAAGATGATATCAGCTGCAACCATCAGAGATGCATTTAACGAATTGTCTAATACAAAATACAAGAGTTTGATTCCTCAAACTGAAAATGAATTAGATGCAATTGCAGAATTTGAAAGAGCCTTTGAAAAAGCAATTTACCAAGCAGCATTAAGTTCTTTTACCAAAATGTTTAGCTTTGCAACAATTGTAGGAATTACCAGACTAACTGCATTTGAAGTAAGAAATTTAGCAGCTATTGCATTTGCAGTTGAACAGAAAATACCGATAGAAATTACCATGTCAAAATTAATTCTAGAAGAATAATTCTAAAATGATCGAATTCCCGAATAAAAAAAACCAGGTTTCTACAGAGACAATAACCAAAACGATTTGGGTTAGTACATTTTTGGCTATGATTTTGTCATTACCGCCATTAGGGCTGTTTCTTGGAATCTATTTTCTGACAGGAAATATCATAATTGGTGCGGTTATAGGTTTTGGAGTTCATTTTACTACATTTGTATTTTCAAGTAAAATTTCAAAATTTTTTATAAATATTATGAGTTAACCTATAAGGATGGAAAGTAAGTGAATTATGATGAGTGATGGAGATCTTCGAAGCATAATAAAAAATGCCGTAGATTCTATTGGAAAAGAATTAGAAATTGAAATTGATGCAAAGAACATACAAACTATTCATCTCAAGGAAGTAACTCAATGTCTTAGGCGCTCATATTATGATAGAATTGATTCAAAGGAGGTGGAGCGAAGAGGTTTCAACGATCTTCTTTCTGGTTTACTTAGAAAATTACAATATGGTAGTGAACCAAAAGAATTTGCAATTGATGATATAAAATTAAAAGGACAGGCAGACATGATTGCAGATAATTCCATTATTTTATTTAGACCTGCCAATACGGCTTTAGAAAATCCTTTAGCAAATGATTTACTTTATCTTAATGCTTGTATGTGGATTTATGACAAAATAGATGGAATAATTATTTACATTACTGGTAATAGAGATGAAACTATGTTTTCATTAACTCGTGATAAAAAAATGTTTGAAGAGGTAATTAGAAGAGTTAGAGTTCTAAATGATCTTCTTAAAGAACAAAAAACACCTATTTTGGAGCCTTCAAATGATTGTTCTGATTGTCAATATTATCAAAGATGTTTCATTACAAAGAAAAATTCTAAACAGGTTTCATTAGCTGAAATGCTAGGTTTCGGCAAAGACTAGTAAAGAAAATGAAAAATATTGTAAAGGGGTTTTAATCTCTGATTAATCTAGTGGTTCAGGATGTCCTTTACCACGAAGTGCAAAACAAACAACTGCTAATGCAATTGCTACTCCCACTGCTGAGCCAAATGCGGCTAATCCTGCTTCTGCCATTTGATAAAAAACCGTTTTAGGGGCTTTTATAATTTTGCCAATATTTTTACGCTAAAAACAAATTATCATAATTTTTAATTTTTATGATACAATAATCAATTTATTATTTTTAATTATTTTACAAATTCAAAATGAGATTCATTTTCTTGTCCACTAGTCATTGAACTTAGATTATAGAAAACATCCCCACTAACTCGCCATTTTGCAGTATTGTTTTCAAGGGTAGACCATAATTCAGGAGTATTGCCAGTGTTTTTCAATTCTATTTTGTCTTTTAAAATAATAGAACTATTACCAAGAAGAGTATAGTAGTTAGAACCAAATTCTACCATTCCTTCCGGCCTGCTACCAATTTGACCACCTGAAATCTGTTTATCATTAGAGAAATCAGTTTCAAATAGTTGGTAATCCATTACTTGCACAATTACAGAATTGGGATTAGGATTACTAATTTTAAATGAAGTTTCTATTACGGCAGATCTTTTAGATATATCTAAAATTGAGATATCATTTAATTCAACAGATATAGGTTGGATTTGTTGTCGAGTTTTGGATGTTTCTTGAGTAATATTTTTTTCTGATGTTAGACTATGAGATGAATTTGATAAAAGTATCCCACCTAAAGCTGCAGCTAATGCAATAACTGCAACAAAAACAAGAAACTTAGGATTCACTATAATGCATTATTTTTTAGATGTCTTAAATGTTGAGATAGTTATTATAATATTAAAGAGTAAAATCAATTATGCAGTATTTCCAAGCCGTACAAGAAGGAAAACAAAGAGCAAGTAAATCCCAGATGAAGATGTTTGAAGCTGCAGGATTTGGAATGCTAACATTGACTACAAAAAAAATCGATGGTAAGTTTTTTCCAGTTGGAGAGGAAGATTTTGTTGCAGTGATTAATTCGCCTGAAGGATATGTGACTATTTTAGCTGATAAAGATGGATTTACAAAGGCTCAATCAAAATCACTAGAAAAAAATGAGGCATTATTAATTTATAAAAAATTACGAGAATCTGGAATTCCTGAATATCCTGAAAAAGAGATTCAAATTTGGTCAGAGAGACGTCAAACTGTACAAAACAAAATTTCTGAGTGATTATTTTGATGATAGAACTATTTCAGTTCCTACATCTGTACCTTTGATTGCTTTTTCAAGTGTTTTGATATCAGCTTTTAGTATTCGTGTTTTTATTTTAGAACGTTCAATAATTTTTAGGGCTACTATATCCATCAAATCATAACCTCCTGCAATGGAATCTTCATGAATAAGCATATTTTTTAAATTTTTAAGATCAATTCGTTTGAATTTTTTTGCGTTTTTGAATTTGTTAGGATCCATATCATAAACTCCATCAACATCTGTAGCATTAAGAAATTGTTCTGCGTTAATTTTTTCGGCAATAAGGGCTGCAGTTCCATTAGTACTTTGGCCAGGATGCAATCCGCCTGCAACTACAATTAAACCGTCATCTACTGCATGTCTTACTTCTTGTAATGTTGTTGGTGGATGAGAATATGCTTTATTTTTTAATGCATAAATCAAAAGTTTTGCATTTAATCTAGAAATTTCTATTCCAAGTTCATCTAGTGTAGATTCATCAGCTCCTGAAGATCTTGCATGGTTAATGTAATGTCTAGCAATATTTCCGCCACCTGCAATGACTATTGGTTGGCATATTTTACTAATTTTGACTAGAAATGTTGCATAGTCTTTTAACATTTTTGTATTATCCATACCAAAAATTCGTCCTGAAAGTTTTATGACAATTCGTTTTTTCATTACTTTAAGCCACCAAGGATTGATTTTGCGGCAATTTCAACTTTTTTTCTGTTCTTTTGGTGTGTATATACTCGAAGAATATTCATAAAACCAGATATTGCAGAAACGACAGGAATTTGTGATATAGGCATTTCTTGGGCAGTTGACTTTCCATTTTCATTTGTTATTAAAATAATACATTTTGATTCATTTTTTGATGGGGCAAGTGGAATTGATGGAGTAACAGAACTATCAACAAAAATTTCATTTTCATCTATTTTGGATTTTTTTGATATTGTTGCCCTCAATTCACTAGTTTTAGCTTTTCCTAAATTCGTTCTACTAGTCAAAATTCGTTCAAATACACATTTTAGTAATTTTCTATTTTGATAATCTTCAGCAAATTGTCTAGCACGTCTTAATTTAGATGATTTTGATGAAATGAGTGTAGATAATACGTATTCGTCTGTAAGTTTTACATATTCATTAATGTTAAAAGATGTAAAACCAAATTCATCCGAAGATAACCGTAATGCTTCTAAAAGCATAACTTCTGCTGCTCTAACAGTTTTATGAAAATATACAGCCTTAAACATTTGATAACGAGAATGCATCATAGATTCAAAAGAATACAGTGCTGATTTTTCTAAAGCTAATTTTTTCTGATGTACATCTAGGGACTGTGTTATTCTTTTGTGATCAATTTGTGCGTGTTCAGCGCCAGTAAAATAACCATCCCTTAACAAGTAATCCATCATATCAGCACTTAACGCTCCTGAAATAATTTCATTCATATATTGTAATTTAGAATCACCAAAAGCTACTTTTGTGATGAGTTTTTTATCAAATCCATTTTTTGATAAACTATCGCCAATTTCAGATTTTAAAATAATTTCTTTACCAAAATCTTCATGTGAGAATTTTTTTTGTTGTATTACTTCCTCAAAAAGATGTGAGAACGGTCCATGACCTATATCATGTAAAAGTCCTGCAAGTCTTAAAATTTCAATATCATCTAATTTTAAAATTCCTTTTTCATTTAGAGCTTGACCAGCTTGACTTGCAATATGCATAACACCCAAAGAATGTTCAAACCTAGTATGTTGTGCTGCTGGATATGTTAAATGAGCACCAGAAAGCTGACGAATTCGTCTTAGTCTCTGAAACATAGGAGTATCAATTATGTTAAGTTCATGATCATAAACACGAATAAAATCATGTATTGGATCTACTATATCTAAATAATTTTTTTTCATATGCCTATTTTCTTTGTAAATACTTTCAAAATATCTTTATGGACTTCTTGCTTTGATTTTGATGCATCTATAATTTTCCAATGTTCTTTTTTTGCAATATTTCTATAAATTTTTGATATTTTCCGTAAGAAGTCTTCATTTTTTTCAAATTTATCTCTGTTAGTTTTTTTTCTACGAAATGATTCATTTTGAGAAACGTCTAATAAAATTACAAGATCTGCTTTTGGAAGTCCAAAATCTAAGTTTTCCAACCATTTGCGTTTCATTCCATTTGCTAAACCATAGATTAGATTAGATTGATAATAGCGATTCATAATTAAAACAGAATTTTTCGATTGTGCCAATAAAATTTCATTTAGTTTCTCCCACCTATTTGCAGCCAAAAGACAATGAATTACTTGAGGCGGAAATTTTCTTTTACCATCAAGATATTTTGCAATTTCTTTTCCTATGGGTGTTTTATAATCAGGAAAGCTAAAAGTGCTAGTTTTGATTTTTCTTTGTTTTAACGCTTTTGCTAATAATGCAGTTTGAGTTTTTTTGCCTGCTTGGTCTCCACCTTCAATTACAACTATCATAAGTTATTAAGTCAAAGAAATTAATTGATTAAAAATCTATCAAGATGATGTAAATTTCACGAATACTTAGGAATAAACATCAATAGATATTTTGATACTGAGTAAAAAACCCAATTTATTTAGTTGTCAGAAGATAATCTCTTCAAATATATTGATTCAAAAATAAAGATACAGGGTTTACAATGGACATGAAAGATGACAGATGTGATTTCTGTAAAGGATCAGGCTCAATTTCGTCAAATATTTGTGTATATTGTAATGGAACGGGCGAATGGAATCAGGCTGCACAAGCATATGTGAAAAACCACATTTGCCAATGTATTGTGCTTGATAGAAAATTTTGTCCTGTATGTAACAAAGCATGTCATCATGATACTTCACTGAATCCAAAACAAAAGATTGATCCAGGGTATGGAGGCATGTCAATGCCAGAGATTACCGTGATAGCATAGAAGATTGATGTCTATCTAAAAATCAGTCAATCAAAGTTTATAACTAAAAATCAAGCATTTATTTCAAAATGGGAATAGCTAAATCACTAGCAAAAGAAATGATAAAAGAGATTGGAAATAAATCAAGAGAGTTTTATGAGTTTGTTTTACCACCAGTGGATATGTATATTGAACATGACAAATTAATATTATTAATTGATTTACCAGGATTTGTAAAAAAAGATATCAAACTATCACTTGAAGAAAATATTCTTAGTATTCAAGCATGTAAAGATATTTCTGATAAAAAAGATCACAACATGATCTGTAATCAAAGACCTAACATCATAGATAAAAAAATAAGATTACCAGTTGATATAAAAGAAGAAGGGGTAAATGCTGCAAAATATGAACATGGTGTGTTAACAGTTATAATTCCTGTTAAAAAACATGGAAAAGATATTTCAATAGAGTAATCAATGTTTTCTAAAGATTACAAAGATACTCATTATTATCAAAGAACCTAGCATTCCAATAATTCCCATATTTTCATTAGATGCATAGAGTACAGAAGAACCTACAAAAATTGCAGATGAGAGAATGCTTCCAGAAAGTAAAACATTTGATTTTGGTTTAGCATTTAAAAATTGAATTGATCTATTTTCATCAATGAATTTTTTCAGTTCTGGTGCAATTGAAATAGTTGCATCTATGGATTTTGCAAACCTTTGAAAAGAATATTTTAATTCTTCAATATATGCATCTTTAATCAAATGTTCTTCTTCTAAAATTTCTCTTAATACTTTAACAAATTTAAAATCAACTTTATGTATTTTGTAAATACCTTCTATAATTGAAGCCATTCTCATGTATAATGCTAGATTTTTTGGAAGAATAAATGGAAATTTACTCATTGTTTTGTTTGCAAGTTCCATTAAACTTTGTACTTCCATTTCATCTGGTTTTCTTCCATGCATGGCACCAACAGCTAATTCTATTCCTTTTTCAATTACTGATCTGTTAAAATCAGGAGTTAGCATTCCAAGATCAGCCATTGCATTTACAGTTCTTGGAGGATCTTTTTCAACTAGTGCAAGATAAAGTCTGATTAATCTTAATCTTGTTTCATTATCTAGTCTTCCAACCATTCCATAATCGTATAGAATGAGTTTTCCATCATCAGTTACCGAAATATTTCCTGGGTGAGGATCTGCATGAAATAACGAATAACGTAAGAGCATGGTAAAAAAGATTTTATGTACATCAATGACTAGTTTTTGTCTGTCAATACCCTTTTCGTTAAGGGCTTCAATATTAGTAATTTTGATACCAGGAATGTATTCCATTGTAAGTACATTTTTTGAAGAATATTCATCATAAACTGAAGGAATAACTATGTTGCTTTTTATCATATCATGTTTTATTTTTTTAAGATTCGACGATTCAATAGTATAATCCATCTCTTCATGTATTGTTTCTATAAATTGAGAAAGCATAGCTTTTGCAGAATAACGTAAGTTTGGATCTACAAACCTTAATGCTATTGGAAGAATTTTTTTTAAGACTTTGAGATCTTCTTCAACAATTTTTTCAATTCCAGGCCTTTTTACTTTAACAACAATTTCTTGACCAGATATTTTCCCTCGGTAAACTTGACCTAAAGATGCACCAGATATAGGATTTGGATCTATATCATCAAATTTTTCATTAATTAATCCTATATCATTTTCAATTATTGGTTTTACTTGATCAAATGGAGCTGATGGAACATTATCTTGTAATTTAGCAAGTTCTTCCAAATACGGTTGTGGTAAGATATCAGCTCGTGACGAAAGCCATTGTCCTAATTTTATGTAAACAGGTCCTAATGAGATAAACGTGTTTAGAACTTTACGTGCATTCTTACGATATTTTTCTAAATCAATATCTCTGCCTTCTGTTTTTACCCAATTTCTTCTATCTTTTCGTAGTGCTAAAATTGAAGGAAATAGTTTAATGAATACTTGAATAGTTCTTGCAGTAGACATTTTATTCTAAATAATTTCTAATTTTTTTGGTCGCAACATACCCAACATATCCCGCAATTATAGAAGAAATAACAACAGCTGTCATAGTAGATTTTTTTGGTTTGTTATTATTTAGAAATGTTTTTGCTATTTTTGAACCACTGAGAATTAAACATGATAATCCAATTAGAACTTCTGGAGCATCAAAAACTAAATGTCCTAGTGGATCTTTTCTAGGATCAATTTTATCTGTATGAACTAGAAATTTATTATCATATTCTCTAATGTGTAAATTACCATATCGAAATTGTTTTTTTGCGCCATTTTTTTGTCCAAGTATAGTTTCTCGTGCTCCATCAAACATAAATTCACGTAATTCTTTGGGTACTTCAATTTCATCTCCTGACATAAACGCAAGACTCGTTATTTGCTTATAATCTTAATTATAATAAAAAATTGTATTTTATGCTCATTAATTGAAAATTTTTTATAATGTATAATTTATAATTTGGTTTAGCCAACTTGGGTTTTTGATTTTTTACGCCTACAAATAATATAGATTACTATTGCTATAACTGCTACAATTGGAATAATAAGGAATTGCAAATTATTTCCAGATTCAATTTTTGGTGGTTCTTTTACAAATATTGTTGCATTATGCGTTACAAACAATTCATCTCTAACACTGTCTTTGTATCTTACCGTGAGTTGAATATCATGTTCTCCATATCGTGGTTTACCATCAAATTCTAATGGAATGTTAAACGGCACAGGAGAATCAGTTTCTATTTCATCAATGAATTGCGTTTGTTTTTTAAGGTTTGAGTTATTTAATGGTTCAAGAGTTACAAAACCAAATAAAGCTTTTTCATTTCCTTCATTAATTATTTCTCCAACAACCATTTGGGTGCCAGATAATTCAATTACATTAACATCATAAATTTTAAGATCAATTAATCCTTTAATATAAAAATCAACAATTTTAGAAATTGTTTGTAAATCTCCATGTGCGTTATAATATTTTATGGTCAATGGAACTCGTAAAGTATCTTGTTGAAGGTTTTGTGGAATGTATACTGTAGCTGTTAGAGTCTTTGAAGATTTAGGTTCAATGTTTCCTACATTCCAATTTGATTCTAAAATTACTACGTTTTCTACATTTGTAGTTGATGTTGAAGTTGCTGGAAGTTCTGTCTGAGTATTTGTAGCTACAATATTTACACTAGAAAGTGGTGCAGTTCCATCATTTGAAATCTCAATTGCTACATGATTTGTTTTTAATGAAGTAAGAAATGGGTCTACTGCTTTAACATTAATTATACTATTTCCTGTAACTTTAAAGTTAAAATCAGAAAAAGATGATCTTACTCCAGATTCTCTTAATCTAGAATAATCAACTTTAACAGATCCTGGATATTGTTTAATTTTTATATTTTTATCAATATTAACATAAAATGTAAGATGAAATGTGTCACCTGCCAATGAATTAGAAGTAGCATCAGCCATAATTAATGAGCCAGAACCATCTGTTGGAGAAAATCCAAGTGGGAGTGATAGTTGTCCTTTGATTCCAGTAATGTCTTGTGTTCCGACATTAGCAAATACTACTGTAAATGGCACATTACTATCACCAGGATCAATTTCAATTTTTTCATCAGCAGTTCCAAAATAGGCATCAAGTAATTTTACATCTCCAAAGTCTCTTTCAAATGGGGATTTTCCAAAGCCTCCTGATGAAATTTGTGCAAATGAATTACCAATAGCTAATGGAATAAGAAGCAATAGTATTAATGAAAATATGATTTTATAATTCATCACACTAAAACCTCCATTTCTGAAGCATTTGCTTCAAATGCTCTTCCATCTTTGATTGTAATTACTCGATCAACATCTCCAAAATGTTGCCTGTCATGAGTAACAACAATAAATGTTTGATTCAGATTTTTTGCCATGGTTTTCATCAAATCGACTATTTTTGCAGATGTAACAGAATCTAAATTACCAGTTGGTTCATCAGCTAAAACAATTGATGGATTATTTATCAATCCTCTAGCAATTGCTGCTCTTTGTGCTTGTCCACCAGAAATTTTATTAGCTCTTTTGTTAATTTGATCTTCTAATCCAACTGCTTTTAGTAATTCTCTGGCATTTTTTTCTGCAGAATAAATAGTTCCGGCGATTTCTCTTGGCAATAATACATTTTCAAGTACAGTAAGATCTGTTAAAAGATTTGAGAATTGAAAAATGAATCCTAATTTTTTATTTCTAAATGATGAGATTTTATTATCTGTTAAATTAGTTGTATCTGTTCCATCAATGAAGACCTTGCCAATTGTTGGATGATCTAATAATCCTATCATGTTAAGTAATGTGGATTTTCCTGAGCCAGAACTACCTACAATTAATACAAATTCACCTTTCTCAATTGAAAATGATACATTATCTAATGCGATTACCTTGTTTTCTCCGTCTCCATAAATTTTACTCAGATTACTAATTTCAAGTACTTTAGACAGTTCTCATAGCCTCCACAGGTAATAATTTAGTCGCTCTATATGATGGATATAGTGAAGCAATTATTGCTAAAATAAACGACAGTACTGCAGTCTGAATAATTTTTTCCCAGTTGTAGCTTACTTCTAGAGGCAGACTGTTATTAAATGACATTTTTGTTTCCTTTGCATAAAATGTATAACCCAATCCTGCAGCGGTTCCTACTCCAGCACCTATTGCACCAATTATCATTCCTTGAAAAATAAAAATAATCAAAATGTCTTTTCTTGTAGCACCTATTGATCTCATTATGCCTATTTCTCTAGTTTTTCCATTAACTAACATCATTTGAATTGTAACAATAGCAAAAGCAGAGGACATCATTCCAAAATATCCAATCATATTTATCATTGCAATACCAGATCTAAAACCAGCTAATTGTTCTTCAGCAGATTCTTCTATAGTTTCTGCTTTAAAATCATCATTTGGAAAAGCAGCTAAAAAGAAATTTTTTACATCACTGGCTTTAGATGGATCATTTAGTTTTACCATAATTGAACTTGATTCACCATGTCTATTCATCATATCACGTAAAGTATCAATATGAACAACTACACTATAATCAAAACCTTGTCCTCCTGGAGATTTTGCAATTCCTGTAACTACAAATCTTCTTATTTGATCTTGTCCATATCTATCAACAATTTTTAATTTAATACTATCTCCTACTTGCGCATCACCAAGATCTCTTGCAACATTAGAACCTAATACAATCGAATTTCTAGAATAAACATACTGTCCATCAGAAATAGTTTCATGAACAGTAGAAGCTCTGATATCATTTAATGGATCAACTCCAACAATAGGTATTCTTGTTTTTTCATGTAATGTACCAAATTTTGTCATGTTAATTGATGCTATAGAAGATAATCTGGGAGTAGCTGCTTTCACATATGGAATTCGCTCAAACCAGCTAACTAGTGATTGATCTGATTTAGTGATATAGCTTTCCTCGTCTGTAACTAATACATCACCGTTTCTATAATTTGAGATATCACGAACAATTGCATCAAATAATCCTTGAAAAATTACAAAATTTACGTGAATTACTAAAATTCCAATCGTTACGGCCAAAACTGCACCAATGAGACTTCCTTTTTTATTAAACAGCATTCTTTTTGCTAAACGCAATTGATATACCATAAGAAGACTAAAAATAGTCTGATATTTAATGTATATTATGTAAAGGATTAGCATTATAGACAGTTTTATATTTTATAGATAGTTATGATCATTATGAGGTTAGTTTAGGTGAGAAATTGGACAAATTAGATATCAAAATTCTAAGCAGGCTTTTGAAAAATTGTAGAGTATCAGATAGACAGATTGGCAAAGAATTAGGAATTTCTGGAGGTGCAGTAAGAGCACGAATTAAAAAAATGCAAAATATGAAAATAATTGAGAAATTTACAATTAAAGTTGAGCCACCAGTTTTGGGACTAGGAGTTTTGTACATAGTAGTATCAGGTCAAAACATTGAAGAGATTTTGGAACAAATTAGTTTGGTTGGAGAACCATTTTTTGTTGTACCATGTGTTGGTGGGATTACAGTTTGCAGTATTGTAATAAAAGAGAATTCACAACAAAAAATTATACTTGCAAATAAATTAATGAAAGATGTTAGAATATTATCCATTTTTGAAGCAGAGAATCCAGGATTTAATTCTAATTTGACTAAAACAGATTTAGAAATTTTAAAACAATTGATAAAAGAACCTAGAGAAAAAATAGAAAAAATATCAAAAGATACAAAATTATCTACAAAAACTGTTACTAGATGTATTGATAAATTACAACAAAATGAAGGAATTCAATTTACGTTAGTTTATGATCCAACAAAGATTAAAAATTTTATTCCACATGCTATACTTGCTTGGATTGATGGAGATCTTAGAAAAACATTAAAAAAAATGAATGATGAATTTCATGAATCATTTATGCAAGTACCGTTTATTGCAAAAAATCAAATCGTATTATTTATGTATAGTAGAGACATATTTGAAATTGATGAATTAACTCAAAGGGTAAGAAATATGGATAATGTGAGATCAGTTGATTTATTCATTCCAAAAAAAATATCTTTTCCATTAAAATGGTTAGAGAAAGCTCTTGTTGATGCTAAAAAATCTCCTACACTTCATATTTTATATCAAACAAATTAAATAAGAACCAAATTTAGAATATAATATGAAAAAGAAGATCTATGAAGGTAAAATTTTAGGTCTTAGTGTTTATGATGTAAAAATTGAAGGCAGGAGAGTAAAAAGAGAAACAATTGAACATAGAGGAGCAGCTGCAATGTTAGCATTTGATGAAGACAACAAAGTAATTCTTGTAAAGCAACATAGATTTCCTCATGGGTATGTAATTGAAATTCCTGCAGGCACATTAGAAAAAAAAGAAGACCCAAAAAAATGCGCTTTTAGAGAATTAGAAGAGGAAACAGGATACAGAGCTAAAAAAATGACTCCGTTGATTTCATACTATCCATCTATAGGCTACAACACTGAAATAATTCACTGTTTTATAGCCTCAGGATTAAAGAAAATTGCAGGTTTGAAACTAGATGAAGATGAGATATTATCTGTTGTTAAAATAGATCTTAAAAAATTAATTTCGATGATAAAAAATGGAAAAATTCAAGATTCAAAAACAATTTGTGCTGTATTGACATATGCTGCTAAAAAGAAGTTAAATTAATTATTTATTATATATTGGTTTTACAAGATCTACTACATCTGCCCAAGATTTAGCAATTCGTTCAAACATGTAAACAAGATCAAGTAGATCAATAGGAATTTGCTTTTTATTTCCTATAGTACTTCGTAATTTAGAAAGATTTTCCTGATATTTCTTATGTGATGATATAGCTTCTATAGCTAAACGTCTATCTGGTTTAGTAAAAGCATTAATGGATTTTTCTCCAAGAGCATTGAAATTTTTTACTACATCAAATATTTTTTTTAAATGTTCATTAGATAATGAAGAGTTATAAATAAAATTAGCAAGTTCTACTATTGTATCACCTGCATTTTCTAAAAGATTTGCAGCCACCCTATAATCTAATATATCAATATTTTCTAAATTGAATACATTAGCTAATCTTTTGTCAACAAGTGTACTTCTAATCAAACGTACTAAAAGAAAATATTGTCTATTGACTTCTACATCTCTTTTTGATAATGTTTGTAAATTTGATTTATCATCTAAAATTAAACCATTTGATACGTCATCATACATTCCAAGAGCAATAGAGCTCATTCTTTTTAGAATTTTTTCTGGATTTAATGTGGTAGCATCTAATAGAAATTGCATGTTGATATTTGAGGCATCTTCTTCAATAATTTCCATTCCAACTAATCGTCTCATTGAGTTTCTAATTTGCTCTCTGTCTTCACCAGGAATGATTGATTTTGAAGTTATGTGTATGATGTCATATCCTAAAAGATAAGCACCTGTTATGTCAGCTACAATGTTTTCATCTTTTGGCAATGGGTAAGAGATTACAAGTTCTTTTGTAGGACGCATTTCTTTATTTGCAGAAATTGAGATTGTATCTTCTCCAGTTTCTAATTCAACCTGACTACTTTTATCTAGATTGTTAGCAACTATCCATTCTTTAGGTAATGAAACTAGTATACTGCTTCCAATCCTTTGTAGGCGTCGAATGAATTTAGCCAATTTATATTAGTATAAGTAATTTAATCCATATTCTTATATTTTATGTTAAGTTTATACTAAAATCAATGAAAGCAACAGCATTTTGTCCTGCACATATCACGGGTTTTTTCAAGGCTTACTTAGAAAACGATAATCAAAAAAATCCTGAAGAATTAGGTTCTATGGGGGCAGGATTTTCGATTAAAGAGGGAGTCACTACACATGTAGATATTTTAAATAAAATTGATCAAAAGTCTAACTTTAAGATTACTACTACAGGGTATCAGTCAGATAAAACAGATGTTTCAGAATATGTATTAAATGAATTTTTAAAGTTGGGAAATTTTGAAAATATGTTTTTTGATATTCAACATGAGATAACTATACCAGTAGGATATGGCCTAGGTTCTAGTAGTGCTGTTGCATTATCATTATCATATGCACTTGATCATGTTCTTAAAACAAAATTAGATCATACAACCATTGGTCAGATTGCACATAATGCTGAAATAAATTGCAAGACAGGATTAGGTGATGTTTTGGCATCATACCATGGAGGATTTGAAATTAGAGTTAAACCAGGAGCACCTGGAATAGGTAAAGTAGAAAAAATTAACATGGAAGATATTTCGATAATTATGATTTGTTTTTCACCAATTTCTACAAATAAATTCATCAAAGAACGTCTTTCTCAAATTAATGGTCTTGGTGGAAAAATGGTAAACAAATTACTAGAATCAAAGAATTATGAACATTTTCAAGACATGTCTTTAGAATTTGCAAAATATGTTAAAGTAATGACTTTAAGAATGGAGAATTTAATTCAAGAATTATCTTCAAACGGAATAAAATGTGGCGTTGCATTATTTGGTGAGACTGTATTTACAATGATACCAAAAGAAAAAGAAAAACAAGTTTTACAAATTTTAGAAAAGTATTCTGAGGGAATAATCATAAGATCAAAATTAGATGATCATGGTGCAAGAGTACTCTATAATTAACTGATTGTTGATGTCTTTAATTCCAAAATCTCATCCTAGGGCAAAATCTCTTTTTATTAGAGAAAAACTTGTTGCTGGATTTGAAAATGGGTTAGTAGCTAAAGAAGGACTTTTAGCCCATGGCAGAGGTGAAGCTTTTGATTATTTGCTTGGTGAAAAAACAAGTAAGACAACAAAAATAGCAATTAAGGCTGCAGCTGCACAAATTCTTTTGGCAAATTCACCAGTAATATCTGTTAATGGTAATATTGCTGCATTATGCCCAAAAGAAATAGTTAGACTTGCCGTTACATCAAAGGCAAAAATCGAAGTAAATCTATTTTATACAAACAAGAAACGAAAACAAAACATCATAAAAACTCTCAAAAAGAGTGGTGCAAAGGAGATTTTAGGTATAAATCGTAATTCGTCAACAAAATTATCTGGATTGGATTCAGCAAGAAGAATAGTTGACAAGAATGGAATTTTTACTGCAGATGTAGTTATTGTTCCATTAGAAGATGGTGATAGAACTATGGCATTAAGAAAAGCTGGAAAAAAAGTAATAACATTTGATTTAAACCCACTTTCAAGAACTTCACAAACTGCTAACATAACAATAGTAGATAATGTTACACGTGCAATGGATTTATTAATTTTAACATGTAAAAAATTATCAAAAAGAAATAAAAAAGCACTAAAAAGAATTGTTGAAGATTTTAATAATAAAAAAAATCTTGCCGCCAATATTATTGAAATTAGAGATCATCTAACAAGGAGATCGCGTATTGCATAAATCAGTTTACGATATTATTAAAAAGAAAAAAGATGGAAAAAAGATTTCAGCAGTTACAAGCTATGACTATACACTTGCATCATTATGTGATAAATCTGGAATAGATATACTGCTTGTTGGAGATAGTGCAGGAATGGTAATGCTTGGTTATGAAAATACTATCCCAGTAACAATGGATCAAATGTGTATATTTACAGAAGCAGTTAGCAGAGCAAGAAAAAATTCATTATTAGTTGCAGATTTACCATTTATGTCATATCAAACTAGTATTGAGGATGCAATAAAAAATTCAGGAAAGTTGATAAAAGCAGGTGCTGATGCAGTGAAACTTGAAGGTGGAGTTTCTATGTCTGAAACAATCAATGCAATAGTAGATGTTGGAATTCCAGTAATGGGACATATTGGTTTACAACCACAAACAACAATGTTGTCAGAAGGATACAAAGTTCAAGGACGAACAAGAGATACTGCAATTAAATTAATTGAAGATGCAAAAGAACTTCAAGAGGCAGGAGTATTCAGTATTGTATTAGAAATGGTAAGTCATGAAATTGCACAAGTAATTTCTGAAACTGTTAGTGTACCTACAATTGGAATTGGATCAGGTGTTGGTTGTGATGGTCAAATATTAGTGGTTCAAGATTTATTGGGTATGTTTGAAAAGATCAAGCCAAAATTTGCAAAAAGATATTTGAATTTAAGCGAAGATATTGTAAAAGCACTTGAAAATTATAAGAATGATGTAGAATCAGGCATATTTCCTGCCCAAGAAAATTGGTTTTCAATGGATAATGATGAATTTAGAAAATTACGTGAGTAAATATGGTAAAAAAGAAAAACTTACAGGAAAAAAATCATCCTTCATTAGATATTGTAGGATCATATGGTAATGAACTATCTGAGAAAAAAATTGTACTTTGTATTGCAGGAAGTGTTGCAGCATACAAAGCAATAGAATTAGCAAGATTACTAATGAGACATGGTGCTGATGTAACATGTGTTACAAGTGATGCAGTTACAAAACTAGTTCAACCAGATTATTTCAAATGGGCTACAGGAAATAAAGTAATAACAAAGTTAACAGGAGAATTAGAACATATTAGATTAGCGGATTATAATAAATCAGATTTAATTATAGTTTATCCAGCTACTGCAAATACGCTTGGAAAATTAGCAAACGGTATTGATGATACACCAATATCAACTGTTCTTACAGTTGGATTTGGCTCAAAAATTCCAATTTTAATGTCTCTTGCTATGCATGCATCAATGTATGATAATGCAGCAGTAAAAAAGAACATTGAATTTTTAAAAAATAAAATTGAATTTATGACACCACAAATAATTGAAGGAAAAGCAAAAGCATCCGAACCAGAAGATGTTTTAGAATACGTATTAAGAAAATTTGGATATTCATCTGTTTTAAAAAATAAAAAAATATTGATGACAGCAGGACCAACAATTGAACATATTGATCCTATACGTGTAATTACTAATCAAAGTTCAGGGAAAACTGGTGTATTGTTAGCATCAGAATTAATTTCTTCAGGAGCTAAAGTTACTTTAGTTTATGGCCCTGGAACCGAAAAACCTCCAAAAGGTGCAAAAGTAATTAAAATTTCTACAGGCGGAGAAATGTTTAATGTTGTAAAAAAAGAGATGAGTAAGAAATTTGACATAGTAATAATGGCTGCAGCAATATCAGATTATACTCCTCAAAGTCCTAGTAAAAATAAAATAAAAAGTATAAACAATACAATAAAAATTAGCCTCAAAAAGGCACCAAAAATAATTAACCACATTAAAAAATATCAAAAAAATGTTTTTTTAGTTGGTTTCAAAGCAGAGACAAATATCTCAAAAAATAAGCTAATTACATTATCTAAGCAAAAAATTAATGAATCAAATGCAGATATGATTGTTGCAAATGACATAGGTTCAATGAAGTATAAAAAAAATCCAGAAAACAATGAGGTATTGATTATAGATTCGCATAAAGTAATTTCATCAGGATGGATAAAAAAAGAAAAAATTGCCAAATTAATTAGAAAAGAAATTGAGAAAAGAATAAAAACTTGAAATGAAAAAATCTGAAATTAGAAAACTTGTGGCAAATTATAAAGAAATCAAATTAAAAACACAGAAGGTACAAAATAAAAAAATGTTAGAAAAACTTGAAGAAATAGAACATAGATATGTTCATGAAACAGGAAGAACTATTCAATCTGATTTTAAAGAGATTACATAAAATATATCATGAAATAACTAAGACGTGATAACAGTGAATCATGTAGAGTACAAGCAAAGAAATATGAAAATATGGAATGAGATTGCTCCAAGATATCATAAAAGATGGGCAAGTGTTAGTCAAGGTCCATTTCAAAGCACCAACAAATTAGTTCAACTAGTTAATGTAAGCAAAGGTGATAATGTACTAGATCTTGCATGTGGTACAGGAGTCGTTACAAAAAAAATAAGAGAAAAAGTTGGGAATTCAGGATATGTTGTAGGTGCAGATGCTTCAATTACGGCAATTAAAGTTGCAAAAAAATGGAATGGGGTAAAATCAAATTTAAATTTTGTAAATATTGATGCTGAAAAATTTAATTTTTCTCGCGAATTTGACATTATAACATGTCAATATGCATTATTCTTTTTTCCTAATGCACAAAAAGCATTAAAAAATATTAGAAATAGCCTCAAAAAAACAGGGACGCTTGGTATATCTGTACATGGACATAAAGACAAAGTTCCATTTTTTAGCAATATTTCAGATGCTGTAACAAGGTTTATTCCTGATTATGTACCACCTGGTTCACCTAATATGGATAGATTTGGAACAAAAAATGCATTAGGTAATGAAATTAGAAAAGCTGGATTCTCAAAAATTTCAATAAATGATTTTACCTTTAGTTATAGTCCAGGAAGGTTTGAAGATTATTGGGGAAATTATCTAAAATATATTGCAAAACCACTCAAAGATAAATTAAATTCATTAGATATATCTAAAAGAAAAGAATTGAGACAAGTAATAAAGCAAAACACTATTCCATACACTAAAAAAAATGGGATTATCATATTTCCTTGGCAAGTTTTAATTTTAACTGCAAAATACTAGACAGGTAACAAAAATGAATAAAGATAGTAAGAAAGAAGAAAAACCAAGAAAATCAGAATTTAAGGCATTCCTAAAGAAAAGAGCTCCAATTTACCTTGGTATAATTGCATTGTTTATAATTTTTGTAATTCCAGAATTGACAAAAGGTGATTTACAAAGTAGTTTTCCAAATGATTTAACTGATGATCAAAAACAAATTCTTCAAACTTTAATGTCATATAATGGTCCAAATAACAAAGGGCTGACTGTTATGGATGCTATAACTCAACAAATTGCTGCAGAATATCCGAATGAAAAAATATTCAATAATAAAAAGACAAAGGTAAGTCTTGTTATTTCGAACATAGCAGAAGCAACAGAAAATATTCATGAAGTAATTTTGACATTTGAATCATACAAGGGAAGTATAGAATTTGTTTGGGATGTAAATTCAGATACTAAAGAAATCAAGGCTAAAAATGCAAATGCCAAGCATGTAATTGATGTAGTAGATTATTATGATTAATTAGATAGTGATTAGATCTTTTGTAAATTTATGCAAGAGAATTGGTTTATCTTTTACAATTAAAGAATCTTCAATCCTAACTCCAAATTTGTTTGGAATATAAATTCCAGGCTCTACAGTAATTGCCATATTTTCTTTTAATTGTGTTTCACTTCTGTAAGAAATGGTTGGTAATTCATGAACTTCAAGTCCTATACCATGACCTGTTGAATGAATAAAATATTTCCCATAGTTATGCTCTTCAATGTATTTTCTACATGCAAAATCTACATCTTTACAATCTATATTTGATTTAACAGATTTTAATCCAAGTTTTTGTGATTCTTTTACAATTTCATAAACCTCTTTTTCCTGAGTAGATATTTTCCCAATTGCAAATGTTCTAGTTGCATCTGAAACATATCCTTTGTATCTTAATGTAAGATCAACAACAACAAGATCACCTTTTTTGAATTTTCTATCAGTTACTTGTGCATGTGGTAATGAACCGTTAGGTCCTCCAGCTATAATCAATGGATTTAAAGTTGATTTGTATCCAGTATCAAACATACTTTGTCCTATCGCATACGACATCAAAATTGTTTGTAATTCGGATTCTTTTTGACCTACTCTCATTTTTTGATAACAAATATCATACATTTCGTCAATTATTTTTGAAGCTTTTTTAAGAATGTTGATCTCTTTTTCATCTTTAACAATACGAGAATTATAAAATGGTTCAGTAGAAGATTTTATTCCGGGAATTGATTTTTTGAGAGATGTCATTATCGAGTAATTTTGACAATCAGTACATACTTTCTTTTTTTTGATTTTATTTGTTAATGATGAAATTAAGCCGATTCCTCGTTCTGCCGTAATTATATCACAATTTTCAGATTCTTCTTTAACACGACCAACTTCAAGTTCTGGAGCAATTATAGTAGTTTTTCCTTCTTTTTCCAAGATTCCAATAGCCTCACCCCAGAATCCAGTCATGTAAAATAAATTTTCAGGCTCAAATGTAACTAATGTATCACAATCGATCTTTTGAGCAAATTTGAGAAGATTTTTTCTTCGTTCCTTCACAAAAAATAATCAAAACGTTTCTCAATTTATGTATGATGTAAAGTTTGTATATTGGGTTTTTAATTTTTATGATTGTGACAGAAGGAAAAAAGAAAGTAGTTGCTCTATTATCTGGTGGATTAGATAGTCAGCTTGCAGTAAGAATGATGCAAGAACAAGGATTTGAGGTTTCAGCGGTTGCAATAAAAACTCCTTTTTGTGATTTTGATTGTGGAAGAGGTTGTGGTTTTGAAATTAGAGAAAAAGCAGATGATCTTAATGTCAATCTAAAAACAGTTTATCTTGGTGATGAATATATCGAGATGTTAAAACATCCAAAACATGGAATTGGTGCTGGATTTAATCCATGTATAGATTGCAGAGCTATGATGTTTAATGCTGCAAAAAAACACATGGATGAGATTGGGGCTGAGTTTATAATTTCAGGAGAGGTTTTAGGACAAAGACCAATGAGTCAACATGGTCCCGCATTAAGGACTATTGAAAAAGAATCAGGATTGGTCGGAAAAATTGTAAGACCGTTATCTGCAGGATTACTTCCAGAAACAGATCCTGAAAAAAATGGATTGATCAAAAGAGAAAATCTTGGAATGATTAAAGGAAGAACTAGAAGAATGCAGTTAGACATGGCAAAAAAATATGGAATTGAAAATCCACCAAATGCAGGTGGAGGATGTCTTCTAACAGATCCAACATTTGGATTACGTGCAAAAGATTTGTTTGCACATACTGAAACTCCTACAATAAATGATATTGATTTGTTAAAGATTGGAAGACATTTTAGATTAGATGAACAAACCAAATTTGTTGTTGGTAGAAATAAAGATGAAAATGAAATGATAAAAGCGATTGCATTACCAGGAGATGTTTTAATTCAGGCTCGTGATCATATGGGACCAATTTCAATTTTGCGTGGAAAAAATACAGATGCGTATGAAGAACTTGTATCATCTGTTACCTTAAGATATTCAGATGCACCAAAAGGAGAACAAGCATCAGTTATTATCAACAAGAACAATATAAAAAAAGAAATCATCACACAATCTGTTGAAGAAGATTCCTACATTAAATTTAGAATTTAGGCACAAAAAAAATTAAAATTAGTTAAAACTAAGGAAGAGTTTTTGAATGAGTAGATCGCATTTTACTCAAGGATGCAAAAACAAGAAAATCCCACATATTTGAAAGCCATTACTATACGAGATATTAGTGATGTTCATTCTATAAAAGAAGATATCAAAAAAGAGATGATTTTGATTCTTAGAGTAACACCGTTGGCTCAAAAAGATGTGGAACAACTTAGAAAAGTTGTTGAAGAATTGTATTCTATTGCAAAAACTGAAGGTGCAGATATTGCAAGACTTGGTGAAGAAAGAATTATTGTTGCACCATCTAGTATTAAAATCTGGAAACCAGAATACGATCTAAAATAGTTTTATTGCTTCTTGAACTTGAGGATAATGAGCAGGAACTCTAAACATTCTTCTAATATTCATTGCTAAATTTTCAGATTTTCTTCGTTCACCGTGATTTACAAGTACTCTACGAAGTTTTGGTCTTAGTCTTTGAACAAAAGACATTAGTTGATTATAATCACTGTGTCCGCTGAATCCGTCTAGTTTTTCAACACTGCAATTTATTGTAACAACTTCTACTTTTCCTTCTTTACCTAGCATAGTAACTTGTTTTGAACCATCTAAAACTCTCCTTCCCATGGTTCCATTAACTTGATATGAAACAAATAATACTTTGTTCTTTTTGTCAGGTGCAATATTTTTGAAATATTCTAAAACAGGTCCACCTTCTAACATTCCAGATGTTGCCAAAATAATACAAGGTGAATTATCTCTCATTGGTTCTTCTCGTGCATCAGCATGTTCAATATTTGTAAAGTATTCTGAATCAAATGGATTATCATCAGTTTCTAAGATTTTTTGTTTTAATTCTCTAGCAAGGTATTCAGGGTATGCTTCATGAATTGCAGAGGCTTCAGAGATCATACCTTCTGTAAAAACAGGTGCTTCAACCATTTCACCTGATTTCATATAATGATCAATTACCATCATAATTTCTTGAGCACGACCAACCGCAGGAATAGGAATTAGAACTTTACCTCCGTCAGCAAGGGTATTATTTACAGCATTAATGAAAGCAGATTCTACTTCTTGTCTAGTTGGTTGAATGTCTTCTTTTGCACCATATGTACTCTCAATTAACAAAGTTTCCACTCTAGGAAAATTCCAGCTTGCAGCTTCAAATAGAATACTCTTTCCAAACTTAATATCACCAGAATAAACGAAGTTGTGATCACCGTTTCCAATATGGAAGTGACATAATGCAGAACCCAAAATGTGTCCTGCATTTGCAAAAACTAGTTTAATGTCTGGAGAAATATCAGTGACAGTACTATATGGTAAAGTTATTGCTTGTTTCATGATTTGTTTTACGTCTCTTTCTGCATACATTGGAGTTCTACCTTGAGCAGAAGCAACTTTGATTGCATCTAATTGAATAAGATTCATCATTGGAAGTGTTGGTTCAGTACAATAGATAGGTCCCTTATAGCCAAATTTGCATAATGCAGGTAAGAAACCTGTGTGATCCAGATGTGCATGTCCGATTACTATAGCATCAAGTTCATCTAATGTAATATCAAGAAAATCTAATCTTGGAAATGAATCCATTGGATGTTTTGCGCCGGGGTTAATTCCACAGTCTACTAGAATTTTACTTTCAGGAGTAGATAATAACATACAAGATCTCCCTACTTGACTAAAGCCACCAAGAGTAATGAGTGATACTTCAGATTTTTGTGCTAGTCTAGGTCTAAATATTTCATCTCCAATTTGTTTGAATTGTTTACTTCGTTCAGCAGATGTAAGCTTTAGGTTTGCGTTTATTGTTTGAATAGTACGTGATGGTATAGTAGTAGCTTTTCTGATTCGTAATTTCCAACCTATTTTTTCAGTTATTTCAGCATGATTGAATTCTTTTGCGTCTCTTTGCAATAACCAAGGTCGTTTAGCTTCAATTGAAACTTCACCTGTAGCTGTATCAAAAAATGCTCCTTGAAAATTTGCTTCTTTTGGAATACACTCTGCAAGAATCTTTCTTGCGTCTTCTTCTGATTTTCGAATAGATTCATCAGTTCTTACAACAATTCTTTTTTTTATTATATTAACAAGATTTGAGATGGTTTCATTGTTTTCCATTAGATAACGTGGAGAATTTGTATACAGAGCAATTCTAGGTCCTTCATATTCTATTTTTGTTACCTTAGCTTCTTTTGGTATACTTTGCAGTATGGTGGCCATCATATTTTGGCTTGGAGGTAATTCTTTTTGTTGCTGCTTTCTTTGCATTAAATCACTAAAGTTTGATAACTGATTTTTTTTGTTCATCAGTCAATAGACGGAATCCATCTTTATCCATAACTGCGATGTTAATTCCGTCTCCAGTACCAATGTTTCTAACTATTGCGGCTTTTACTGCTCTTAGAGCTATTTTTTTTGCTTCTTCTACTGTTAGATCAGATCTATATTCTTCTTCTAACAAACCATATGCTACAGGAGAACCGCTACCTGTAGTTACATAGGATTTTTCTTCAACTGAACCAAACATGTCGATGTTAAATAATGCAGGTCCATCTGCATCATAACCACCTACAAGAATATCTGCCATAAAGGGATAACCGCGATTTTGATGGAATATGAGAGAACATAATCTAGCTAATGAATGAATTGGAATTGGTCCTTGTTTTTCTACTCTATGAAGATTTGAATGATAACGAAGGATTTCTACAATATTTTGTGCATCTGCCACACCACCAGCTAAAGTCAAGCCTGCATGTTCATCAATTTTTTGAATTTTCATGGTATTATTGTTTGCAATGAAATATCCTGCACTGGCTCTCATATCAGCACATAATACAACACCGTCTTTAGCCTTGATACCTACAGTGGTAGTCCCATGCAGAATTTTTTCTTCAACGTTATTTGACAAAATACACCTATTAAGATAATATCAAATGCTTGGACCCTTTTAAATAACTTTTTGTTCCATTGAAATGATAAATAATGACAAAAAAGTCATGAAGATATGCAATCGCATACAATGGAGTTACCTAGGCTCATTGAGATCGGAGAGAAAAACATAGGTGATTTTGGTAAATTTGTAAATTCACTCAATAAATCAAAAAAAATTTCATTGATCAGCGGAGTTAATGTAACTAAGATTGTTAAGAAAAAAATTGAAAATTCACTAAAATCTAGTAAAATAAGATTTGTTTGGCATATGTCTGGAGACAATACAATTACATCTATTAATCAAATTCAAAAAGATGTAAAAAAAGATGAGAGTGAACTAATTGTGGGTATTGGTGGAGGTCGTTCAGTAGATACTGCAAAAATGATTGCATACAATCTTGGTAAGCCATTTGTGAGTGTACCAACTGCTGCATCACATGATGGAATGGCAAGTCCATTTGTTTCTATAATTAGTGATAAACCACATTCAATCGTTGCATCCGCGCCGTTAGGAGTATTTGTTGATATTGATGTCATACGTAAGGCTCCTGCAAAACTTTTAGCAAGTGGTTGTGGAGATCTTATTGCAAATATTATAGCAGTTAAAGATTGGCAGTTAGGACATGAAAAAACTGGTGAGTATTATGGTAGATATTCTGCAGATTTGGCATTAATGAGTGCAAAAATAGTTATGGAAAATTCAAATCACTATGCCAAAAATGGACTAGATGTAAGAATAATTGTTGAGGCATTAATCAGTGCAGGAGTTGCATCATGTATTGCAGGTAGCAGTAGACCATGTTCAGGAGCAGAACATCTTTTTTCTCATGCATTAGATAAGATTGCACCAGGAAGAGGACTACATGGAGAAAAATGTGGTATTGGTTCTATTATGATGGCAAAGTTACAAGGTCAAGATTGGAAAAAAATTGCAAAAACTTTGAAAGATGTTGGTGCACCAACATCAGCTAAACAAGTGGGTTTAAGATCAGATGAAATTGTTTCTGCTCTTATGATTGCACAGGAATTAAGACCAGAAAGATACACTATTTTAAAAGAAATTGATATGACAGAGAAAAGAGCATTTAATCTCGCAAAGATTACAAATGTAATTTGACTTATACTGTTTTTGGTTCAGGTGCTTTTTCTTCTTTGGATTCGGTTTTCTTTGTTTGAATTTGTTTATTGATATGTGTTTCAATAAAGTTGACTTTCTCTAAAGATGGTACAAATTTGAAAATATCTAATTGGATGAAATGCTTCATTATTTGAAGTCCATCTGCTCGTAATATTTCTTCAGGAATTGTAATGTTTACTTCCTTATCTTTTAATTCAAATGAAATTTTCGAATTTTCTAATGGTAATCTATTTTTTAGAATTCCATCGACTTTGTCATTTGGAGAATCTAATGATTTTACTACATTAACATCATAAAGAATTGTTTTACCGGCGTATCTGTGATTGTAGTCGATTTGTACTCTCCCTGAACCAATAAATCTTATAATTCCTCTTTTATTATCAACTTCAATTGTGTCACCTACAGAAACTTTTTCTGCATCTTCACCTAGTTTTCTAATTGGAATCATTCTAACTTTGGCAGAATCTCTTTCACCGAATCCTTTGTCTGGAGTAACTTCAATTGTAAGTTTATCTCCAACTGTAGTTTTAGCTAATGCTTCATCTAGTCCTTTTAGAACAGGATAAGATACTTCTCCGATTGAAACAAGTTTTGGTTGGTATTTTATATTTGATTCATGAATAGAATGTTTTTTTGCATCTTCTTCAATAGTGGTGTCAAAAACCTCATTAGTGTCCTTAACTTTAGCTGTATAATCTATTAGTATCAATGAACCTTTATTGAAAGTCAATGTGATCGTTCTCGAATTTCCTTATATTAAGTTAACATGCATTATAGAGCTTTAAGTTTTTCTTCAGCTGTTTTGAGACCTGCTTGAGCATCTGTATCATATCCCATCATAGCTAATGTTGATGAAATTGCAGATACTGTTCTCATTACATGGTATTTGTTAACTTCGCCCATACATCCAACTCTGAATACTTTTCCTTTAAGATTTCCAAATCCTCCAGCAACTAACACTTTGAATTTATCAGCTAATGTATCTCTGAAAGTTTTGTCTTGTAATCCATCCAAGTAGTTTAATGCAATAATCGAAATAGAACGATCTTCTTTTTTTGCAAATGGAGTTAGACCAATTGCACTTAAACTAGAATACAAAGCATCAGAACAAACCTTATGACGTTTAAACACATTTTCAAGTCCTTCTTCTAACATTATTGTAAGTGCCTCTCTGTATGCATAAAGTAAAGGTAATGCTGGAGTAAATGGTGTGTGCTTTGATTCTTCATAATATTTGAAATATCTTGCTAAATTGAAATACATTGTAGAAGGTGGGTTCGCAATCATGTATTTTTTGGCTTTAGGACTAACAGAAATTGGAGAAATTCCTGGAGGAGCTGCAATTGCTTTTTGTGCTCCAGTCATACATACATCAATGTTCCACTTGTCAACTGGAAGGTTAACACCACCTAGTATAGAAACCGAATCTACTACATACATTGCGTCATTACGTGAAGTTAAATCAGAAATTCTATCAAGATAATTCACCATTGTTCCAGTAGAAGTTTCATTGTGAACTACATAGAATGCTTTAACATCTTTATTATTATCAAATGCTTCTTTTACCTGATCAAAAGTTGCATTTTCTCCTGGAGGGGTTTGGAGTTTTACTACATGAGCTCCTTGAGATTCAATTAGTTCTGCTAGTCTACCACTAAATTCTCCATTGACAGGAATTATGATTTTATCACCTTTTTTTACAATATTAATTACACTTGCTTCAACTGCTCCAGTTCCAGATGCAGATAATGCAACTATGTCATTTTTTGTTTGGAAAACTTGTTGTGTCTTATCAACTACATCTGTGTATAATTCAACAAAATCATCACTTCTGTGATTAATAATTGGAGCAAGCATTGCTCTCATAACTCTATTAGGTACATTTGTAGGACCTGGAAGCATTGATAGGTATTCCAATTTTTATCTCCAACGTGAGTTTTTCATGGGTTTATTTATAATTAGAGATTTTTCAAACGTTGTTTAGCACTATTTGTATACAAAAAAATTTTTGTTCCTTCAGGTACAAGATCCTCCCATTTTTGATCGCTTAGTATCATATCTCGAATATTTGTTCCAGAAAGAACTTCTCTTTTAACAAATGGTATTGGTAGAACTGTGACATCACGTTTTGAATAAAGATGTTTAGTTAATTCATCATTAGTAAAAATAAGATCAAATTTTGGGACAAGTGTATCAATAAGTTCTATCCATTTTATGTGATTTTCTAAGTCTGGAATAAAATAAATTTGAATTCTTTGTTTCATAGATTCATCAATTGATGATAGAATCATTTCTTTTCTTTCTTCAGCTGAAAATGGGTTGTTTTTTTGTAAGGGTTTGTTTGAGCTACCTAATCCTATCCATAATTTATCAACTTTAGATAATGCAAAACGTAAAGCGGCAAGATGACCTAAGTGAAATGGCTGAAATCTTCCGATCAATAATCCATTCATACAAAGATATCAATAGATTTCATTTTAAAAACTATCATAACATTATGCTAAGTTTATTCAACATATTTAGGCATGAAATTAAAAATCAAGAAAGTAAAGAGACAAATCTTGCAGGAAATAAAATGAGATCAGCATAATGAAAACAGGAAAACAGATGATTTTAATCTCTATATTGGTAGTAATGATAATTGTAATAATCTATTCGTATACAAACTATTTTGGTCCACAATATACTTTACAAACTAATCATGATGAACAGAATTGTAAACAAGGAAACATTTTTGATGGAGTTGATAGACAAGCAAGATTTTCAGTTCTGTCCACATGTGAAAAAGTAATAGGAATTGTTCATGATATGAAAGAGACTAGAGAAGATGATGGAGATTTTCAATTTAACTTAGAATTAGAACCACAATACAAGCAGCTGCTAAACAATGAAAACATTAAACAGGTTAAAGGCATGTTAGTAATAGAAATTATATCTAAGGATCAAGGAACAAGCGTAATGCATGTTCCAAAAAATGGAGATAAGATAGAAGTTTATGGAGCATGGGTTACTGATAATCCTCATGGATGGAATGAAATTCATCCAGCATGGAAGATCACAATATTGAATTAACTAAATATTGCAAAGTGTTGAATGAGAGTAAATTAGATGGATTTTATAAAAATTGATGGAGAGTTTGGTGAGGGTGGAGGACAAATTATTCGTACAGCAATCACATTATCGTGTATTACAAAACAACCAATTATTATTGAAAATATTAGAAAAAATAGAAAAATTCCAGGATTAAAAGCACAGCATATCACAGCAATTAAAATTCTTCAAAAAATTTGTGATGCAGAAGTAGAAGGAGCTAAAATGGGATCAACAAATTTAAAATTTATTCCAAGAGATGTAAAAAGTTGTAATTTAATAGAAAATATTGGAACAGCTGGTAGTATTTCCTTAGTATTACAAGTATTGATTCCCGTTGTAGCAATATGTAAAAAAAAATTAAATCTAAAAATTAAAGGAGGTACAGACACTCTTTGGAGCCCAACAATAGATTACACTCGATATGTTTTAAGAGAAGCATATTCAAGAATGGGAATTAATTTTTCAATTAGATTAATCAAACGTGGTTATTATCCTAAAGGTGGGGGAGAAGTAAATTTGGATGTTTTACCATCTAATGTAAAATCAATTTCATTGAATCAGAGAAAAACAAAAAACATCAAGTTATTCTGTTCGTTTTCAAATTTACCAAATGAATTAATAAAAAAACTTGTTGATGAAATTCAAAAAAAAATAACTGAAAAGAAATTCATTGTTCAAACACAGATAAATGAAGAAAGCGCAATTGATTCAGGAGCATCATTACTGATTTTTAGTGTGGATGAAGAATCAATAATAGGAATTGATTCAATTTTAGATAAAAAAACAGAGCGATTTGATTTGGATCTAGAAAGTTTTACTGAAAATAATCTTGGAGTTGATGAACATCTTGCAGATATGCTTGTTTTACCAGCAAGTCTTACTAATGAAATGACAATTTTTAGAGTCAGAAACATCTCAAAACATTTAGAGACAAATTTGTTTGTAACTTCAAAAATTACTGGCTGTAAATATGGTATAGGTAAATTAAGTAACGGTTTTGAGATCAGAATAGAAGGTGTCTTAAACACCAGCATTAAGTAAAGATGCAAAAAATAGAATTGCTACAGATAAAACTACTGTAATTTCACCAAGAATAATAATTTTTTTTCTTAATTTTTGAACTTGGTCTGATGACATTTGTTTTGACATTATCTTATCTTCTACATCTTTTCTAATTACTCTAACATGTATTACATATGTGATAATTAATGCAATGACTAAAATTATTTTAATGATAAGAAAATTACCATAGCTTGTGGCCATTAACAAATTAGGCTTACTCAAAAGTACATGTGAATTGTAGATACCAGTACCTATGAGAATTATTAATGATGGAACTGCAATTTTGTTGAATCTTTTACCAACTTTAATCATAATTTGTAATCTTTCTTCGACAGAATCATACATTGTTTTGAGAAGTGGTGAAAAAACAATTCCAATAAAAAGCGAACCTCCTACCCAAATAGCAGCTGAAAGAAGATGAATCCATAAAATTATTGCTTGCTCTAATGGAGTCATAACATCTCATATTTCAAATCAAATATTATGTATTTGGATCTTGACAACGTTTTTTAGTTGTACATAAGGTGGTAACATTGAATTGGGAATACAAAATAAAATGATAGTATACGCAGCAATTGCAGGATTATTTGGATTAATGGGAATAATTGTATGGTATGCTAGTCTGGATAATTCTAATTTAGAACAAGTTGAAATTAAATTGCAAAGTGTAGAGGTTAAAGATATTAACAAAATTGAAAATTCTGCTAAATTAGAAGTTACTTTTCTTGTAAAGAATCCAAGTGAAAAAACATTTACTGTTCCAATTATAGGTTACAAACTTTTTGCGAATGGACAACTATTAGGTTCTGGTCAATACTCCACTGAAGATATTTCAATGCCGGGAAGAGCAGTGTTTTATTCTGGAGCTGAAATTCCTTTGAAAAATACATTTGTTTTAAATAAATCCAATGTCGATTCTGAAATATATCAAGCGGTTTTAGATGGTAATATCAATAGTTTTAGTGCAGAGGGAACCATAACAACAGAAACTTCCTGGAGCATAATTGAAAAGCAATTCAAGATTTCAACTTAAATTTAAAAAGTGGGCCGAGTGAGATTCGAACTCACGATCACTGCCATGTCGGGGCAGTATCCTAACCGGCTAGACTACCGGCCCATTGAAATAAAATCTTAGGTGCAGGCATTATTAACGTTTAACAAAAGAAAGGATTGAATAAAAAGAAAAATGACCCTTAAGAGTTGTCAGGAGAATTTACAAATGATGAAAAAAAAGGCCTCTACAAGGCAATTTATTCAAGAAGAGACGTTAGATCCCATTTTATCTCACGATCTATCAAAGAAGATGTTTTAACTAGAATTCTAAATGCTGCACATCATGCACCATCTGTTGGGTTTTCTCAACCATGGAATTTTATTTTAATAAAAGATCCCATTACAAAAAAGAAAATTAAAGATTCTTTTGAAGAAGAAAAAAATCGTTCGTCAAAATTAGTTGAAGAACCAAAGAAATCAAAATATCTTTCATTTAAACTCGAAGGAATTTTAGAATCGCCTATTAACCTATGTGTTACATATGATCCTTCAAAATTTGGGCCTTTTGTTATTGGTAGATCTAGTATTCCTGAAGCAGGATTGTATAGTGTATGTTGTGCTATTCAGAATTTATGGTTAGCTGCAAGAACAGAAGGACTTGGACTTGGTTGGGTAAGTATTCTTTCAAATGATACACTCAAAGAAGTTTTAGAATTACCAGAACATGTTGTTCCTATAGCATATCTTTGTTTAGGATATGTAGATGAATTTGCACAAAAACCTGATCTTGAAATAGCAGGATGGCTTCCAAGACTAGAACTTAAAGATGTGGTGTATTTTGAAAAATGGCAAGATACCAAGAATGAAGATTGGAATAAAATACAAGAAATGATCAAAGATAATCTGGACTACGCTTAAATAATTACAAGTAATTTTTTTGCTGGGCTTGTGGCGCAGAGTCATTTTTGACGCGAAGCTTGGATAGCGCAGTAGCCTCCTAAGTTACAGGTCGAGGGATCGAAGCCCTCCAAGCCCGCTTTTAATTTTCAAAAAAAAAATTTGTTGTTATTTAAATATAAAGATAAATGAACAAAAATATGAAAGTAGTAATAATTTCAGGAAGTCCTAGAAAAAATGCCAATACTCAAGTAATGATGAAATATGTTTTTGAATATACAAAAACAAAAAACGTAGATACTAAACTAATTAATCTTTCAGAAGGAAAAATCGAATGTTATAGAGGACCAGAAGAGGAATACAATGAGTATACAAAAACGGCAGCTAAAGATATTATGGATGCAGATGTTTGGCTAATTGGAACACCAATTTATAATTCATTTTTTAGTTCAGCATTAAAAAATTTGTTTGAATATGTTAATTATAAAAAAACTGAGGGAAAAGTAGCAGGTATGGCAATTTTAGCATCGGGTAATATTGGATTTATTGATGTTCAAACTTTGATCACGCAATTATTATCATATTTTAGAGTAATTACTAACCCTAAAGCAGTATTTCTCACTACAGGGTCAATCTCAGAAAATGCCATATCGGATGAAGATGCTAAAAAAAGACTAACAGAATTGGTAGATGAAACTTTGAAAATGGCTTCTAAACTACAAGACTAGGATGTAGATAGACTACTTTGAAGATTTTAACAGTGTAACCACCATCAAATAATTTTATTGTTTTTTCTTGATTTGAATCAAGTACTCTAAATTTGTATTCATATGAACCGTCTTCACTTACTGGAATTTGTGCAAATTTTACAGCACCAATATTATTTCCTGAAATAATGCTATCATTATCAAAAATCTGAATAATTACAGGATAGTCAGCAACATGATTTGAAACTTTTCCTTCAACAAATCCCCATGGTAATTTGTTATCTTTTGAAATAAACATTTGGAGAGTTGTTTTTTCAATTCCAATAGAATCATTAATTGGTGTGATAATTGTTTGTGATTCAACAGGTTCAGCAAAAGAGTTTGTATTAATCATAACAGTAGTAAATAATACAGATGCAACAATACAAGCAAATATTGTATTTGTATTCATTACAGTGATTTTCTTATTTAGTTTAAAAGATTTGTTCTGAATCATTCAGATTAAAACGGTAAAAGTGAAATATTAACATAGCGCACAAATAATACTATCAAATATGAAAAAAGATCTAACAGAATTATGTTCATGTAAATGTCATTATGGTGGTGCAGTAAGCTGTCCAGGTTGCAAAGATAATCATGGTATAGTATGTTGTCACTGTAAGGATTAAAGCGTTATTTGTTTTTGGTTTTACGTTCAGATGCTAACATCTTAAGATTAGCAAGTTCTGTTTTTAATGATTCAATTTGAACCAAAGTTTGCAGATTAGAAATTTCTTGATTTAATCTTTCAATTTCACTATCTTTTATTTTTACAGTTTCTTTGAGCTTGTTTAGTTCGCCAGATAATTCATTTTGTGCTGCTTTAATTTCAGTTAAACTAACTTGATTTCCATCTGATGTGTAAATTTGAACGGTTTGTGTATTACTCAAGCTTTTTTTTTCAGTATGACTTACATGAGTTTGAGATTTATGCATGTAATCAGTACTCTTTTGAGAAATCCAACAGACAAAAGTAAGAAACCAAGTAATTGGTACAGTTATAACAAATACAAATTCTAGGATAGGTGCAAAACCCACAAAATAAGGCCATAGTCCAGTGAGTACGGCTGCAAAGACGCCCGTAACCACTGTTGCTAAATGGTTTCCAAGATATCCCATAACTTATGGAAAAAATTCATTGTTTATAACAGTAATGTTGATCCTAAAAATTGATACTAAGTAAAAAGAAAAAGAAAGTGTATTTTATTCGTCTTCAGTAGATGTTTTAGGCATATCTGATTGTAGGATCTGGATTTTTTGTAGTAATTCAGTTCTCAAATCTCTTGCAACTCTTCTAACAGTTGGTCTTGGAACACCTAATTCATCTACAACTTTGGTATAGATATCCTGTTTGTCAGTTACCCCTTTGTCAAGATAAGAATTAATCGCTTCTTTAATGATCGTGCTTTGGTTTGTACGATTCAACGAATACTAAATTTTAGTTGTTCTATATAAGACTATAACTTTTTGAAATAGTTTAATTTTTGATTTAACTATTAATAGTTAGAAGATAATTTAAAATAAAATTTTATTTAGTAATTATAAAAATATGTTATTAACGAAAAACGCAGATTTTTCTAAAATTGTTTAAATTATAATTAATAACTGACGATTTTAAATTTATTACAAAAAGACTCTTATGATAAGACAATAAATTATACGTGTTGAGTACAGCAATTATTGAAACCAATTTAGGAACGATTGTATTCAAATTACTTCCAGATTTGGCACCAGAAACGGTAAGAAACTTTGAGAAGTTAGCTAAAGACGGGTTCTATAATGGTACACTTTTTCATAGAGTTATTCCTGGATTTATGATTCAGGGAGGAGATCCTAATACAAAAAGTGGAAATAAGAGTACTTGGGGAATGGGTGGACCTGGTCATACAATTAAAGCAGAATTTAGTTCAAGGTCACATCATAGGGGTATTGTTTCTATGGCTAGATCACAGGATCCAAACAGTGCAGGCTCACAATTTTTTATAGTTACTACAGATAGTACATTTTTAGATAGACAGTACACGGTATTTGGGGAAGTAATAGAAGGAATGGATGTAGCAGATAAAATTGTAAATTTGCAAAGAGATCGCAATGATTGTCCTCTAGAAGAAGCAAAAATGATTAATGTTAAAGTGGAATAAATGAGTTTAAAGCAAATTGCTTTTTTTATGACACTGTTATTGATAGTAGCAATTCCTACGGTATATGCACAGATATCTATTGGTCAGAAAGCGGAGCAAAAATTAGTCGAGGTTGTAATTAATTCATCAAATGAAATTCATGTAAAGCATGTGATTTCCTCTTCAAATATGCCTCAACAATTAACTTTGATTGATGGTGACAGAACAAATCTCAAAGTTTTAGATCAGGAAGGAAGTGAAAAGCAATTTGGAAGTACAGGAGATGATAGTACCATTATGATTTTGCCATCACAGAAAAATACAATTGTAGAATATGATCTTGGCAATGTTATTTTTCTAAAAAATAACATGATGACGTGGGACTTTAGGTATCTTGAAACAACTTCATTTATAATTCCTAAAGAGATTGATTTAATTTTTGCAAACAACAGACCTGTACATTTAGATAAAATACATGGAATCACTTGTCATGGTTGTCAGATGATTTTAGAATATTCCATGAATATGCCAAAAATATTTGAAAATGTAAAATTAGATAATAAAGAATTTGTAATTGAAGTAAGAACTTTTGCAGAGATAAATAAATTTAATTTTGATCAATTAACAAAAAGCATTAATTTTGAAGTTAAGGGAGAAAAACAATTCATAACAACAATAATTCCTCAAGAATTATTGCCAGGACCATATAATGTGTTTCTTGGAGATAATAAAACAGCTTTTAGTGAATATGTCAATAATGGGACACATGTTTGGCTTAGCATGAGGCCAGATATTTCAGGTGATATATCAATTATAAGTAATACAACCACAAGTAATGAAAAACCTGCTATAGAAGATAATTCTTCAACAGTAAATGTAGATCAAAATAGGATTGCCTATATCATATTGGGAGTTATTGTATCAGTTGGGATTGCAGTTTTAATAATTATGAGAAAAAAGAAATTCGCAGTAACTTCAACAATACAAGACAACAATACAGAAAAAAGTTAATGAAATAAAGTATTTAGTATGAAAATTGATCGAGTTTTTATATATTAATAATTAGAAAATTTATTCTCCACCTGAACCACAAGAACAAAAACCATATTCATCGATTCTAACATTGCAGATTACGCATTTTTCTCCATAATCTACTTCCCAAGGTTCTTTTCCAAATAGTTTAAAGTGATCATCTATTTCAAGTGGGATCTCTCGTTTTTTTCCCAATGATTTGTATATGTAAAACAACTATACATACATTATTGGAGATTAAATTATGAAAATTGAATGTGGTTGTCACTGCATCAAATGTGGAAGTACAAATCTTGAATCAAATAGAGTTGGACAAGTTGAGAGTGATGGATATTATGATATGCATCACACATGTAATCAATGTAATACACATTTTGATCATTTGGAAGGAGAGATTTTTGAAAATTGTGAAAAATGTCAGTATAAAATTAGTTAGATGTTAATGCATTTGTATAAAATAATGGATTCTATTTTCTTGTGAATTCTTTGATATTTCTTTATTAGATGCCATTTTTGCTAGAGCCTTTGATACATCTAAAGGACTGGCACTCCAACCATATTCTCTTAATTGTTGAACAGTTTCTGTTACGGTTTTTGGAGAATCAAAGAATTTACTGGTTTCCAATATCCTTAGTTTTGCCTTAATTTCATGAGAGTTAATTGGTTTTGGTTCGTTAAATTCTGGCTCAAATGCTTCTGCATCATCTAAATATTCCAAGCCATATTGGTTAGATTGAACTGAATCATTTGATTTGGTGATTTCTTCATTTTTAGTTTCATAGATAATTTTTGCCTGATTTTCATGTATGCAACTAGACATATTTGCAACAATTTCATCTAAAGTTTGATTATCAACGTAAAAATCTCTAGAGTCAACCTCAATTTCATTCTCACCAAGCTTGAGTTTTATTCTAGCCATCTACCAATAAATTGAATGATTTTGATTTATTCTGCTAGCTCTAATGAGATTTAAGATTAGATCAAAAATTTTACACACATAAATTGGATTTTTTTCCTATTTAGTTAAAAAGCAATTTTGAGATGTTGAGATATGAGTTCTAAAAGGACAAAAGCAATCATAGTATCTATCATAGTACTAAGTCTTTTTGGATATTCTCAGTATGTTTTAGCGTCACAAATAGGCGTAACAATTACACAAAGTCATCTTCTTGAGAAGAACGAAAAGGGCTCAACATATAGTGTTGAATTAAAGTTTAACAATCCATCATTATTAGTTTTAACTGCAGGTAAAACATCATTTTTTGTTATAGCAGATGAAGAAATGATTGGAACTGGGGATTTAGAATCATTTGTACTTTCACCTCTAGGAAGCAGTTCAGCTAGTGGTACTTTTCTAAAAGATTTGAATGCCGATTCGCAAGAATTTTCAACAGTAAAGATAAGTGGTGTGACAAAATATAATATGGTTTTTACATCAATTGATGTACCTTTTGTGTTTTATCCATCAGAAGAACAAGCAAGAGAATTTATACATCAAAATTAGTTTTTTAAAGAATGTTAACTGTTTTTGGTTCAACTGCGTTAGATACCATTAGAACGCCAAAAAAAATGCTAAAAGATGTTTTAGGGGGAGCTGCAACATTTGCAGCTATATCAGCAAGTAATTTTGTAAATACTGGTTTAATAGCTGTAGTAGGAACAGATTTTCCAAAAGAGTATAATCAAATTTTATCAAAATATCTTGATTTACAGGGCTTGACCATAAAGGATGGGAAAACTTTTCGTTATGATGGAAGTTATGATAAAACACTAAGTTCTAGAGAAACTTTGAAAACCGAGCTTAATGTACTTGCAGATTTTAAGCCAACAGTTCCTGAAGAATATAAAAAATCTCAATTTGTATACTTAGCAAATAATGATCCTGATCAAAATTCTAATCTAATTAAAGAGTTTGATAAAGTAAAATTTTCAATGTGTGACACTATAGAATTTTGGATATCGACAAAACGAGAATCAGTAATTAAAATGATTAAAGCTGTAGATGCAGTTGTTATAAATGATGAAGAAGCTAAACTACTAACAAAAGAATTCAATTTGATCAAATGTGCAAAAAAAATGATGGGTTGGGGAGCAAGATATGTAATTATTAAAAAAGGCGAACATGGTTCATTGATGTTTTTTGAAGATGTGATATTTCCATGTGTAGGATTTTCATTGGAAGATGTTGTAGATCCTACTGGGGCAGGAGATTCTTTTGCAGGTGCTATGATAGGATATCTAGCTAGTAAAAATTCTATCAACCTAGCAGAAATTAAAAAAGCAGTTGTTTATGGAAATGTGTTAGGATCTTTTGCTGTTGAAAAATATGGATTAGATGGTTTACTTCAAATTAAAAAATCAGATATTACAAAACGAGTAAAATTATATGAGAAGATGATTCGTTTCTAAAAAGACTTAAGTTTGATTATTTTAGGAGATGAATTGAATACTTTAAGATATGTCTGAAAATAGTGAAGATCGTTTAGAAACAATATTCAAACTACAAAAAGGTCTATCAGAAATGATGAAATTAGATAGGTATCCAAAAGATTCTGAAGGACGTGTTTCTGCATTATGTACTGCGATTATGCATGAAGCAGTAGAGTTACAAAGAACTACAAATTGGAAATGGTGGAAGACCCCAATTCCATTTAATGTATCTGAAGCAAGAGAGGAATTAATTGATATTTGGCATTTTGTAATTCAAGCATCATTAGAACTAAATTTGACTCCAGAAGATATTCTTGAAGAATATAAAAAGAAAAATGCGATCAATCGAGAGAGACAAAGAACGGGTTACTAGAGTATAGATTTTTTAATTGTCTCAAAATTTGTTTCGTTTATCATATTTACAAGATTAACTTCATTTTGAAAATAATTTATTTCTGATTTTGTTACAGTAAGATATGGTTCAGGGCTAGTTGAATTAATTATTCTTCCATAGTTATCAATTCCATTTTTATGTAATTCAAATAAAGAATGACCAGCTTTATGACCCCAAACTTCTTTACCACAAACTATAATGGTTTTAATTTTTTTATTTTGATTAACATGTTTAATGAGAGAATCTATCCCTTTATTTTCAGAAAATAATCTTCCAACAATTGAAATATGATTCAAAAGTTCAGAATTTGAAATTTTTTTGAGTAAATCGATACTTGAAAGTGTACAAATTGCTATAGAAGAATCAATATTTCCTAGGCACGATTCCTCTGGAATTGGTATTATTATCTTGCATAATTCCCCAATAACGTTACCAAGACTATTCATTTAGTACATCACGAAGAGTCTTTGCAATAAATTCAATGTTTTTTGTTGTTACTTTAGGATGTACTGGAAGAGATAAGACATGTGATGATGCCCATTCAGTATTTGGAAGTTTAATTTTTTGTGAATAAAATGGTGTATTATGAACTGGAATTGGATAATATGCAGCGGCGCCAATTCCTTTTGCATTGAGTTTTTTTAAAATTTTATCTCTGTTTGATGTAGCAATTGTATAAAGATACCAATTTACATTTTCATGATTTCGTTGATGTGGGAGTATAATATCCAAATCAGAAATTAATTTTGATAAAAGATCAGCATTTTGTTTTCTTAACTTAAGAAAATTAGGAAGTTTTTTCATTTGTATTGTAGCAATTGCTGCACTGATTTCTGGCAATCGTAGATTCAATCCAAATATTCTAGTATCATATCCATGTACCATCCCATGATTTCTAATCATTAGTAATCGATCTCGTAATTTTTTATTGTTTGTAGCAACAAATCCTCCTTCTCCAGAAGTCATTACTTTTGCAGGATACATACTCCAACAACCTAAATCAGAAAAAGTTCCAGCATGTTTGCCTTTGTATGTAGAACCTAATGATTGTGCAGAATCTTCTATAATAGATAAATTATGTTTTTTAGCAATTTCTAAAATTTTATCAATAAATGCTACGTTACCATAAAGGTGAACTGGTATTATTGCTTTAGTTTTTTTTGTAATCTTTTTTTCTAGATCATCAGGATCCATCGTATAATTTTCTTTTAGTACATCAACAAAAACAGGTTTAGCCCCTGTAGATACAACTGAATTTGCTGTTGCTACAAATGTAAATGATGGAATTAGTACTTCATCTCCTTTTTTGATATCAAGAGCATAAAGTGCAGCTTGTAAAGCTGCCGTACCGGAATTTACTGCAATTACATATTTTGATTTTATAAAAAGTGATGCTGATTTTTCAAATGATTGAACATGTTTCCCTCCTAAATTAGCTGCTGATGTGAGTGCACCATTTTTTAGAATTGAGGTTATAGCAGAAATTTCTTCTTTACCTACAAATGGTACATTAATTGCAATTTTCAACAGATATTCTCTTTAAAACTAGTCTATAAATCTCATGAAATAGGCATGAATTTTTATATTTCAAAATTAGGAAATTCGCATAATGAGTCAACATCATCTTGAAAAATCAGATGCAGGTTACAAAGTTTTTCTATACATTTTCTATGTTTGTGGCTTCATAATGGTTTCATGTCTTGTTTTTGGAATTTATATCACTGTAATAGAATGGATGAAAAATGGAACTTATGTAATGGGAGAAGCAATACAAAATACTTTCATACCATTTGAAAATTTTTCAAGAGTTTCGACGTGGATATTTTTTTCTACAATTATTGGATGGTATTGTGTTTCAAGAATAGGATGGAGAAGAACAGCTGGAAATAAAATTGTGGGTTGGAGAATGGCATTACTACAAATTATGTTGTTAGGATTTGCAATTATTACATTGTATGAAGTATTATACAACTTTACGGTTTTAAATGCAGAGATTACTGCAGGTATGATTAAAGGTAATGTTCCTAATATTGATATGCTATCAATTGCATATCCTGATCCAACTAGACCGTGGAATTTGGTTTTTGCAACAAAAGTTTTTCTTGCAGCATTTATCATTAGTACTCATGCATTTTACCTAAGTACTAAACCAAGAAAAAGTTTAGATGAATCTAAAGGATAATATAAAAAATATTTATTTTAAGGCAAGCATTTTTCCTAGTTTTTCTTGATCAGATTTGACTTTACCAAATGCTTTTCTATGAGTTGAATTGCAAAATTTTACTGTTTCTGAACGTGGATCATTTTTTCTTGTTTCTTCTATAATTCTGCCACACCAAAAGCAATATTCTTTTTTTATAGCACCAAGCTCCCACCCTAAAAATTTAGAATCATAGTAGCCTTTTTCTTTAGGACGAATAGAATTTAGAAAATCTCCTGTATCAGATTGAACCCAAATATTTTTAATTTTGGGATGAAATGGTTTATTCCAGCGTCTTTTCTTATCATCCCATTGGATATTATTTTCAATACAAAATTTAAAAAATTGTTCCTCAAATTGTTTAGAAACCATGATTTTAGTCATACTTTCACCTATGAAAGTATTCGTAAATTACAATGTGGTAATTTTTAAGGGTTTTTTGAGAATTTTTTTAGGATTGACATGCTATTAAAAGAAAACTAGTTTTTCTACTAGATGATACTATACTAAACATGGGATTATTTGGAAGTTCTAATGAAACAAAATGTAAGAAATGTGGAACTGTGTTAACTGATCCAGAAAGAATGAAAAAGCATCAAGAAATTGCACATAATAAGAAAAAAGAAAAGTGTAGAGTTTGTGGAACAGAGTTTGATACTTCAGATGATCTAAGAAAACATAAAAAGAATTGTAAATAGTATTTATTTTTTACAATAAATAATATTTTTTGATAAATTTATTTTTAGAAATTTGATTTGTTATGAATTAATATTTGTGATAAAGATCATCTTTTCCTAATTTATAGATTTTAGAAAGTTTATCATATGCTTCTTCTTTACTTATAAGATTTTTTTGTGTAAAAGTTCTAAATTTTTCATGGTATTCTATATCATCATGATGTCCAGAAATACAAAACAGTCTTGATTTATTGTTCCCTTTGTATTCTGTAATAATATTTTTTTTTATTAAAATATCAATATAATTAGTTAAATTTTGATGATCAATTTTTGCTTCTATTGATAATTGCATAAAAGAAATCCAGTTTTTATAAGTTGTAAATTTTTGTATTATTGAGATAATTCTTTTTTCTCCACGTTGCCATTTATCTTCAATCATAATTCTCAGTAAATTCCAATTATTGATTGATAGATCATTAATAAAAATTAATTATAATTATCAGATAAATCTGATTTGTGTTTAGGTGAATGTTTTAAGGCCTTTTCTATTGATTCTAAATTTGCAATTTCATTTTTTGTAGACATTGTTAGAGTTTTAATCATTTCAGAGCCTATTTGTACTGATTGTTCAGGTAATGTATCTAAAAATTTTTGTAAACCTTTTTTGTAGTTTTTAATGAGTTCTAAGCCTTCTTCAAGTGTCATAATATTGATTGGTTATTTGACTATTTCAAATATTGTAAATTTCAACTAATTCAAATAACTTTATAGACCTACATCTCAAAAGTTGTTTTGATTTGGATATTACTGAAAAAGTTGAATTAATTGAAAGACCTCCTACTGAAGAAGTAGTTACACATGATGAGTTAATTGAATTATTTAAAACAAATTCCTCCCCAAAACATTACATTGGTTTAGAGATTTCTGGTTTCTTGCATCTTGGTAGTTTAATCAGTACAGGTTTTAAGATAAATGATTTTGTTAAGGCAGGTGTAAACTGTACAATATTTCTTGCAGATTGGCATACCTTGATCAATGATAAATTAGGTGGAGATTGGGATATGATTTCCAGAGTCTCAAAGTATTATCATGATGCTTTCAAGTTGGTGTGTCCTAATGCAAATATTATTTTAGGTTCAGATTTGTATAAAGAAAAAACAGAATACTGGTCTGATCTTGTAAAATTTACTAAACATGTATCACTTGCAAGAACAATGAGAACACTTACTATTATGGGACGTTCCGAAAATGAAGAAAAGATAGATCTTGCAAAATTATTGTACCCTCCAATGCAAGCAGTGGACATTCATTTTTTGGATGTTGATATAGCTCATGCGGGTATGGATCAGAGAAAGATCCACATGTTAGTTAGAGAAGTCTTTCCTAAAATGAAATGGAAAGTTCCAGTTGCAGTTCATCATAAATTATTGCCAGGTCTTTCAAAACCTACAAGTATAAACGATTCACAAATTTTAGGAAAAATGAGTAAATCAGATCCAAATTCTGGAGTTTTTATTCATAATTCAGATGATGAAATAAGGTCAAAGATCAAAAAAGCATGGTGTGAGGAGTCAAATATTCAAAATAATCCATTGTTAGAAATTTCAAAACATGTTATTTTTCATGAATTTAATGAAGTTAAAGTTGAAAGACCAGAGAAATTTGGTGGAAACATGGCATACACTGAATATAATCAATTAGAATCTGATTTTGCTGAAAAAAAATTACACCCAACTGATCTTAAACAAACTGTTGGAGAATATTTGGTTAAGATAATTTCTCCAATTCGTGAAAAATTGAATCTAAGTGAAGAATTGTTCGAAGCGATTAAGAAGAGTTACTAGACTTTAAGATTTGGATTTGTTTGCTCTTCTAAATTATATTTTGATTTATAACCTCTAGGATTGATCATTAAATCTTTGTAGGTATAAGTTGATGAATTTCCAATAATTACAGTGCTAATCATTCCTAACTGATCAGAATGATTCGGGAGATTTTCTAAATCTGTCATAACAATTGTTTGAGAATCTCTGAATGCACCTTTGATAATTGCTACTGGAGTTGTAGGTTTTCTATATTTTAAGAGAATTTTTCTTGTATCTACTAGTTGGTGTATTCGTTTTTTACTTGATGGATTGTAAATTACAATTACAAAATCTCCTTGTGCTGCAGCTTCAACTCTTTTAGTTATTATTTCCCATGGTACCAATAAATCACTCATACTTACAACTGCAAAATCTGTCATTAATGGAGATCCAATTATTGAAGCACATGAATTTAGAGCAGAAACACCTGGAACTATTTCAACTTGTAAACCATCTTTAGGATTCCAGTTTGATGCTGCAAGTGTTTCGTAAATTAATCCAGCCATTCCATAAATACCCGGATCACCACTTGATACGAGTGAGACTATTTTTCCAGATTTTGCTAAATCAATGCATTGATGAGCCCGTTCTACTTCTTGTGTCATTGCATAACGATGAACTGTTTTTCCTTCAATAAGATCTTGGACTAGATTGACATAAGTTTCGTATCCTACAATTGTATCACTTTCTTCAATTACTTCTTTAGCTCGAAATGTCATATGATCGTGATGGCCAGGTCCGACACCAACTATGTAGAGTTTACCAGTCAATTTTACAATGATTTTTCTTTCAAGTAATTTATCCGTTTACTGATTTTATTTTTACTGTAGTGGATCTATGATTGGACTATTTACTACATATTGATCGTTCATAATACGAGCTAAACTTACTAAAATTTGGTCATGTATTTTGGAGGAATTAATATCAGATATTGTTTCAAGAATTTTGGCATTATCTGGATTATTCCATTCAATGTTAAAGATACGCCATATAGGACTATAATTTTCATCACCTGGCATTACAGAAGTTACTCCTGCTTGAAATCCTAATGATCCTGAACTTTTAATTCCATTTTTGAATTGGAATAGATTAGCTTTTGAGGAATTTGTAATTAAATTTTCAGATGATGGTGAGAAAGGTATGCCCATTAATTTTGCTGGGCCAGAAGGTGTTGCATCAGTAATTATGTAATAGATTGTTTTTCCATCTGGTCCCCACCCTCTATGAGCAACAAATGTAACAATCATCGCATCCTTGTTAATTTCAGTAATTTGACCACCATCAAATGTTAAATTATCTGTGATTTCTTTTTCATTTCTGACAAGCATCTGTCCATCTGGCCAGATTATTTGAGGAGTATTGATTACTATTCCAGTTTTATTAAATTCAATTCTTCCATTTCTTTCTGCATTAATAACATCTTCATATGATTCAAGAATTGTTGCATTTTGACCTTTTTTCCATGTAACTTCAATAACAGAATTTAGTGCGCTATACTTTAGTTCCTGAGAAGGAGTACTCGAAAAAATTTCTTTTTGATGTCCATATATTCCGTCTCCATTAACACCATTCTTAAAAACAAATATGGTTTGTAAAGCATCTTCAGATATTTTTTTAATTGCTGGTGCAACCTCAACTTTCCAACCTTGTTTTTTAGTAATCGTTTCAGCATATTCTTTCTGACTGGAATCTGTAATAATATAAAAGACTGAATTCCCATTATAGAATCCTTCGTGCATTGGAATTGACACAGCAATATTTGCTTTGAATAATGATAATGGTGGATTTTTTTGTACTTCAATTTTTTGCATGGTAATTTCAGTTGGTTGGCCTCTAATCCAGCCATCAACACTAACTGTAGTAGTAAATTCTTTTGAATTATTCGAATGTAATGCTAAAGCAGCTCCTGTAAATTCAAGTGAGGCAGATTTGGTCTTGAGATCAATTAGAGACATTGCATAAACTGTTTTTCCATCAATAGTCCATGTAGGTTGTCCTTGTACGTCATTACTATTGATTTCGTGTAAAACAACTACTTCAACAGGTTCACTTGATGTAAATGTTATAGAACCATGATAAAGAGTACCTGGGTTTGGTGATAAAATTAGTGCTAATTGAGAATTTTCGTTTTCTTGTCCAGGGTCTTGTGAAGAGGTTATTGTTTTAGTAAAATTAATTTTTTTTGTAGAATTTGCATCAACAAAGTTATCAGATACAAATGAAACTGTTAAAGCACCCACGATAAAAACGCCTAGAATTAGAATAATTATAAATTTGTTCAATGAAATCTCTTGAAATTGTTTCCCTTAAATGATTTTATTTTTAGTTAATTTTATCAAGTTCAAATGCATCATGTAAAGCCTGAACTGCAATACTAGAGTCAGAATCTTTAACGACAAATGCTAGGTTTAGTTCAGATGAACCCTGAGTAATCATTGCAACATTTACCTTTTTTTTCTCTATTGCTCCAAAGACTCGAGATGCAACACCAACAGTACCACGCATACCTAAACCAATAAGTGCAATTATTGCAACATCAGTAGTTACCTCAAGTTTTTTAATTATTTTTCCTAAAAGTTCCATCTCTAATGCGTTTACTGCTTTGTCAAGATCAGTATTTTTGACTACAATAGTAATGCTAGACTCGGAAGGGTTTTGAGAAATCATCATTACATTTATGCTAGCTTTAGCTAGTGTTGCGAATATTTTTGCAGCAGTACCTGGAGTACCAACCATACTTCCTCCACGTATATCAATTAGTCCATTATGACGGATGTTACTCACACACTTTACAGTATTTTTAGTAGATATTGATGGAGAGTCAGTTACGAGAGTTCCTTCATTTTTTAAGTTAAAGGAATTTCTTATTTTCATTGGAATTTTTTTTGTTAATAATGGTTCAAATGTTCTTGGATGGATTTGTTTAGCTCCAAATAAGGCCATCTCAATTGCTTCAATATAAGAAACTTCTTTGAGTAATTTTGCATTTTTAACAATTTTAGGATCTGCAGTCATTAATCCATCAATATCACTCATTAACCAGATTTCATCAGCCTTTATACAAGAACCAATAATTGTTGCAGTATAATCTGAACCTCCCCTACCAAATGTAGTTACATGTCCATGTTGATCTGCTCCTGTAAATCCACCTATTACTGGAATTACTTTCTTAGAGAATTGTAAATCAATAGTTTTAGAAACTCTTAGTCTTGTAGTATCCATTAATGGTTTAGACTCACCAAAATTTGAATCAGTAACAATTCCAACTTCTTTGCCAGTAAAAGATATTGATTTTTTACCTATATCATTAATTGCAAAAGAAATTAATTTTATAGAAAGACGTTCACCAAATGAAATCAAATAATCCATTGATCTTGTAGTTACTTCTCCTAACAAGACTATACCTTCAATTAATGCAACAAGTTCACGAAAATCTGCTTCTAATTTTTCTAATAGTTTTTTTCTAATTATTGATTTTTTTATTGTTTGTTTTGCAAGTTGTTTATGTCTATTGATAATTTTTGATGCAATCTGTTCAGCCTTGTCTTTGTTTTCTTTTTTAATGGATTGTGATATTTCTATTAGATCATCTGTAGTTCCACTTGTTGCAGAACTAACTATCACTATTTCATTATGTTTAGATAATGAATTAACATATTTTGCAACAGATTGAATATCTTTAGCGGATGAAATTGATGTTCCGCCGTATTTTAGGACAAGTCTCAATTCAAAATATCTGAATCAGTTAATCTTTAAATGCTTTAACTTTCCACTCGAGGAGCCAAATAGAAGTGGATTCTGCCTATATTTGCAACTTTAAACTCAATTCTGAGAGGTTTTGCGCTAGAAAATTCACAAGTAATTTGACCTGCAGTTGTACCAACTGCCTTGACTACTGGATTAAGATACTCTAGGCTATACGTACCAATACTATCCTCTTTTGAATAGATTTCGCCTATTTCATCTGTGTCCTTTTCAAGATCAATTACAACTTCACCTGAATCACCTTTTCCAGAAAAGTCTGCTTTAGAGTCAGATGTATGAATAGTCAAATAATCAGATACAACTTGTACATCTCCCAAAATCTTATCAAATCTTGAAGATGATAAAGTAATTTTAGAATCATATGGAATTTTTGGTAATGGTGTATCAGTTGCAGAACTTTCAATTAAGCGCATTTTATATTTTTTATTTTTTCCAACTGTCACAAGTAACATATTTTGTTCAGAAATACTAATTTCAATACTATCTTTTTTATCAGCCCTTTTGATAAGTTTAGAAAATTCATCTATTCGAACTCCAAATTTTATATCACTATCACATTCATATTTTTCAAATGCAGAATTAGGCCATGATATATCAATTAAAGCTACATGAGAAGGATCCATCCCTCTAAAAGTAATTCCTTCTGCTGTTGCAACAAAAGTAGCTTCCTCTACAAGTGTGGATATAGCTGAGATGATTGCTTTTAGATCATCTGAACCACTTGTTTTTGCTTCGAAAGTCAAACTAAATATTTTGAGTTTTATGTTCCAGTTAAACGTTATGCGTAATTACGCCAAGTGTATCTACATTTTGAACATCGGTAGAATTGAGTGGTAGGTTCATCTGCACTTCTTGTTTGTAACATCCACCAAACTGCTTCATCATTACCACATTTTTCACATTCAATTTTAATTGTAGGTAATGTTTCTGTTGCTTCATTTTCAGCTAATACATTGAATTGTGATACTTGTTCTTCAACAATTTGCTTAGTTTGTTTAGTTTCTTTTCCTTCAACATAATCACATTTTGGACATTGAAGACCTAAATCACCTTTTTTTAATTTGACCTCACAATTGGGGCAAAATTTCATCTAATTTACCTTAATTTTAGAATTAAATAATTGTTTAAATTCATTAGCCATTTTTAATGCTGAATCAGTGGCTTTTTTGATTTCTTGCATCGGTTTAGTATTTGAATTGATTTTCATCCAACATTCGTTAGTAAGAGGATGTTTCACAATTACGCCTGCAAAATCTATGTTTGATTCCTTTAGAAGCTCATGTTGAATTATGTATAAAATTCCAATATCAGTTTCTGTGATAGAAAGACTAATTTCCTTAGGTTCTGAACTGATTATTTGAGCGTTCATGTATTCGGAAAAAGCACTTATTGTGGATATAAATCATTATGAGCGGATAGAATGGTAGAAAGTATGATTTCAGATGTAGGAATAACCAAAACAAAGGACGAATACGCATTAAATGACACTATAGAGGTCAATGTTAGTTTTAAAGTTGAGGGGGGATTAAGAGATGCATTTAATGAGGTGAATTGGACTAAAGCCTATAACAATAATGATGTATCATTCAAAATGAAATATGGAATAAAAATGATTTCTGGTGGGTTTAGAAAGAAAGAGATTGGTAAAACAATTGATACTTACAGAAAGGCAGCGATTTTTTGGACACGAAATCCCAAATTAGTTAACCCTCACAAAGATAGAAGAATTTGGGTTCAAGTATCCAAAAATTTTGAACCATTTATTCGATTAACTGAAGAAGAAGTTAGACAGGAATTATTTGATTTTAATGAAAAATTTGTTATCAAGGCTTCAGATTTGGGTAAAGGTAAACACAAGATTGGAGCTGAAGTCTTTGCATCTTGGCAAAAACATGATTATACAGAACCAGGAAATATTAAAAACAACTCTAAGGAAATTGAAATTACAATCAATTAGGGATATAAGGAACTTTTTTGGTTAATCAGTATGGCAAAATACGATGGTCTATTAGGACAACCAATTCTTGAAGTTGAAGAGCCAGATAAAGAGGGAGGCATTACTTTTATCTTTAAAGATAATAGATTTTTGTTCATTAAAGCAGTGGATGGAAAAATAGATGCCGTATCAATTCCAGAATAAGTGAGAAGATATGGATAAATTTGAACAAATCAAAATGATGGAATTGGTAAAAGTTGAAGATCCTGATTCTGATGGAGGCATGACTCTAATATTCCAAGAAAATAAAATACTAAAGATCAAGATTGTAGATGGGAAACTAGTATCACAATTTATGTGATCTGTTAATTTCCTACATGTTTTTCATAAAAAGTAATAGCCAATTCCTGTATTTCAGATTGAATTGAACCTGGTCTTTCTTTTCTGATTTTTTTAATTGCATCTTTTGCAGTATACTTTTGGTATTTTACCAAGTAACAAGCTAGTATGGTTCCTGCCCTACCCATTCCAGCCGCACAATGAACCATTACAGCTTGATCATTAGAAATTTTATTGTGAATAAAATCGACTGCGGTATCTATTCTATCCATATCTGGAGCAGTGAGATCTGGTGTAGGTACATGTAAGTAACCAATATCACTTACCCATTCTTCGGGTAATGCATTTTCAGTCATAGTTACAATTGATGTTACACCTTGTTTTAGAATCCAATCTAGTTCATCAAAACTTGTTGGCATTCCAGAACCTGCAAGTTTATCTTCGATTAGCCATGAGAAATTTGTTGGTTTTTTAGTAATTTTACCATGAACTTTTCTCCAAATATTTCCAGGTTTGCTCATGTTTGTTATTGTGTTTTCTATACTTTTAGGATTGCGAAAATGGATGTGCCTTATATGGGAAAAATGCATATGGGAATATGAAATGAATAAAGAGGCAATTCTTTATGAAAAATTACCTAACAAAAAAGTTCGTTGTACTGCCTGTGCAAGATATTGTGAAATGGCAGATGGACAAATTGGATTATGTGGAATACGGGGTAACGAAAATGGAAAGTTGGACTTGTTTGTATATGGTAAAGTAATTACAGGACATGTTGATCCAATAGAAAAAAAACCAGTTATTCATTACAAACCAGGTTCTAAGGTATTTTCTATTGCTACTACTGGATGTAATTGGCTTTGTAAATATTGCCAGAATTATGATATAAGCCAAAGAAGAAAAGTTGAGGGTACAGATATGACTCCTCAGCAAGTAGTACAAACAGCATTAGATAACGGCGCAGATGGAATTGCGTATACATACAATGAACCATCTATATTCATTGAATTTGCAAGAGATTGTGGAGTATTAGCACATCAAAAAAATCTTTACAACATATTTGTTTCAAATGGGTATGACACTCCAGAATCAGTAAAAATGATGAGTGAGTTTTTAGATTCAATAACAGTTGACTTCAAAGGTAATGCAGAACCTAATTTTACAAGAAAATTTATTGGGATTCCTGATCCTAAACCTATTTTTGATACATTATTAGAAATTCGTGATAAAACAAAAATTCATGTAGAAATTACAGATCTTATCATTCCAAAAGTTGGAGATGATTTAGAATTTGCAGAAAAATTATGTAAATTTATTTATGATCAGTTTGGTCCGAAAATGCCCATACATTTTTTGCGTTTTCATCCAGATTACAAAATGATGGAGTTTGATTCTACGCCTGTCAAAACTTTAGAAAAACATCATGAAATTGCAAAAAAAGTTGGATTAGAGTATGCATATATTGGAAATGTACCAGGTCATCCTTTAGAGCATACTTACTGTCCTGACTGTAAAAATATTGTAATCAAAAGATACGGTTTTGATATTGAAGGATGGAATCTTGATGATAATAACAAATGTAAGTTTTGTGGAAATCAAATACCAATTATTGGTAAGTTATCAAAGAATTATAGAAAACAAAGATTTCACTTTGTGCGTTGAATAGCAATTGCTCGAACAGGTGAACCAGTTGCATCCTTTAGTTTTAATGGTAAAATTACGAAATCAAATTGTTGTGAATATATTTTATTTAAATTTGATAGATTCTCAACAATTAAGATATTATTTTTTGCAAGTATTTTGTGAACTCTAAAGGTTTTATCTTTTCCAAGATCTATACTTGGTGAATCAATTCCAACTAAATTAATCTCTTTTGATACAAGATATGTAGCAGCTGATTCTGATAATCCAGGATTACTAATAAAATAATAATTGCTCATAAGATTTTTTTGCCATTCTGTATGAAAAATTATTGATGAGTGATTTGGAATATCACCATATGTTTTTTCAAATAAAACCAAGTCATTTTTGGTAATTGCTTGATTTTTCCCTTTTTTTATTTTTATTAATATAGCATTTCCTAATAGTCTATCAAGAGGTATTTGGTGTATTTTAATTCCATTTTTTACAAAATGGTATGGTGCATCCAAATGAGTTCCAGTGTGAGAACTAAGAAATAATAATTCTAGATTGTATCCATTATCTTTTAGAGTTGACCAAAGAAGGAATTGTGTTTTTGGAGATCCAGGAAAAGTAGGAATAGATTGCGATATTGTCAGTGTCAGATCTATTAGTTTCATAATAATGAATTCCAATAGAGATTAATCAGTTTTTGAGATCTATGAAAGGTTAAATAGTGTTTTATGAAAATCTGCAATGTGCCTACAGCATATGTTTTATTAAATTCTGATCTAGGGTCTGATGAATCCATAATAGCAGATATCAAACGTATTCTTGCAAATGAGGAGATGCAATATGAGGTTCAAGGAGTCTATGGAGTATATGACATAGTTTTAAAATTATCATCTAAAGATGCTGAAAAATTAAGGTCAATAATTACAAATAAAATTAGAAAAATCGGTAAAATACAATCAACATTAACAATGATGGTAATAGAAGAGCAAGAAAATCTATAGATTTTTTATTGCATCAATAACTCGAAGTATTTCAGATTCAGTATTAAAAAAATGTGGTGATGCTCGTATGATTTTTTGCTCTGGAATTTCTCTAACAGCTAATACTATATTTTGTTTTTCTAGTTTTTCTACTATCATTTGTGGATCATGACCATCAATATTGAAAGAAATTATACTGGTTCTTTCGTCAGGATTTTCTGGTCCATAAAGAACAACATTTTTTATTTTAGATAATTCTTCCCTTAAAAGATTTGAAAGATAGAGATTTTTTGCACGTATGTTTTCCATACCAAATTTAAGAAGATAATTTGCTGATGATTCCAAACCTACTATGCCAACATAATTTCGAAATCCTGTTTGAAATTTATCAGGAATGTCTTTGAATGCTAGATTTGTATTATCGTAGATCATTGCTGATTCTCCTCCAATGGTCATAGGTTCTAGTAACTCCTGTGATTTTTTACTGCAATAAAATAATCCTGTTCCCATAGGTCCACACAACCATTTAGATCCGTTAAAAGACATAAAATTACATTTGATTTTTGCCACATCAAAATTCCCTATACAGCCAACCGTTTGTGCACTATCAATAAAATATAAAGTGTGATTTTCAAGCATGTTTCCAATTTTTTCAATTGGTAATATTGAACCAGTATTGTATAATGCATGACTAATGGCTACTAATTTTGTATCATTATCAAGAAGTGTTTTGAATTCATCAAAATTAAAAAACCCATTTTTATCTATAGATAAATTTCTAATTTTAGTTTTGTTTTGTAATCTAAGCCAAGGATAAAAATTTGCATGATGCTCATGAGACAAACCACGAATAATAAGATTAGAATTTTGTTCAAATGAAAGACCATTTGCAACTATATTTATTCCATCAGTAGTACTTTGGGTTAAAATAACTTCTTCAGGTTTACAATTGATAATTTTTGCAATAACTTTTCTTGTATTTTGTAGTTTCTCAGTAACAAATGATTTAGAATCTATGGAATCAGGTCCCATTGAATTATAAGTAATTAGAAAATCTTTCATTGCTTCAATACTTTGTAAAGGCATTAAAGAAACAGAGGCATTATTTAGATAAATTTTACCAGAATTAGGAAAATCTTCCGAGATATCTTTTGAGGTCAAATTCATTATTATATCTGTTAAATACTAAATGAGTGTTGGATAAAAATCATGAACAGATTTTAGATAGTGATTTAACATATGTGAGAAAGGAATTTTCAAATAAAAATCTAAACATAATATTGTGTTCTGATCCTTTTCTTAAAACTGAATTTTTAAAAGAATTAATTAATTCCAATGATTATCCAGTGATTTTTTTAGATTTTGACTTACTTTATAGTGGTTATATTGTTTCAGAAATGATTAAAAAAAATAACAAAGTGGATATTTATCGTCCAAGTAAAGAGGATTGGAAAAAAATCATAACAGAAATAGCAAATAGAATATCAAATGAGAAAAAATTGATTGTTATTGATTCATTGAATGGATTTTATGGTATTTTTGATGAGAAAGAATCTGGAAGATTCATCAATGCATCATTAATGTTACTTTCATTCATTGGAATAGAGAGTGGTTCTTCTGTGATAATTACTGCCATAGTACGAAAAAACGATAATAATGAATGGATTCTTTCTCCAGGAGGTAGGCATATTATTGATTCAAAAAAATCAGGAATGTACAATCTTAGTAGAATGGATAATAGTTTTATTCTTAGTTCATTAAATCAAAAAGGAGTTACTGAAAAAACATTCAAGATATAATGCTTTGATCTTTGAAAAAGCGATCAGAAGTTTAAACGGTGTTATAAAATTTGAAACGCCGTTATAATTCAAATTTTTTAGGTAAATTATATTAAGATCAAAAGATAAGAAATTTCGTTATGCCAGTAGGAATTATTCCAGACATCAGCGAACAAATGTGTATCGGATGCGCACTATGTGTAGAAATCTGTACAACATTGGGACCAGATGTACTTAGAGTAAAACCAGTCGAAGGCTGGAAGAGAGGTAAAGCATTTGTATTTTATCCAGAAAGATGTATTTCTGATGGTGCATGCATAGGTGTATGCCCAACAAAGGCAATCTTTTGGATGAGACCAATGGACTTTACCGTTGGACAACCAGTTCCACTCTACAAGAACTCAGTCTTCGTTAAAGGTTGGACCGAATTAATCGATTAGATTAGGTCATCATTTTTAATTTCTTTTTATTATTTTAGATATTAACACTACCATATTTTGGTTCAGAATTTTTTGGTTTTCTCTTCATCCAAAATATTGCTACAATAAATAGTGCTGCTGGAGCTAATATTATAGCTAAAAGTAACTCATAATAGAATTCCAAACGCTGTGCAGGTTTTGTATGTATTTGTTCATGAGTTGTTTTTTCAGGATTGTCATAAACAATGGTGGAAAATTCTGTTGTTCTTGCAGCCTTTGATGTAGTGGTATCAATAGATTTGTCAGTGACAGTACCTGTAGTTCCTTCTATTCCCTCAAATCGAATTATAATTGAACCAGAGTTATCAAATATGAAATTTCGATAATCTCCACCAACCTGCGTAAGTCCAGTATCACGATAAATTTCTTTACCATTTTGAATCAAAACAAAGTCATATTTCATATTTGCAAGATTTACATTTGATGCACTACTGTAAAATTGGTAGACAAATTTTACATTTTCATGTGTTTTGATAACAGATGGTTCCCATGTCAGATCAGATTCAATAGCATTATCTGGCGTGAATTGAATAACTGGAAATTTTTCAATCTTTTTCCCAAATGAATCATGTGGATAATCCGGTATGGATTCTTTAACTATCACTATTCCATCCATCCAAGGATGAATAGTACAATAATATGAAAATGAACCTGATTTCTCAAATGTATATGACCATGATTCATTTGGCATGAATCTATCACTATCAAATAGACCATCAGGAGTTCCAAAATCTTTATTCATCCAACCAAATCTTCCGGAGCTATGTCCACTTGTTACAGTATGTCCTTCTTTGTCATTATTTATCCACGTTACAGTATCTCCAATGTTAATAGATATGATTGGTGGATCATACCATACTTCTGTAGGTGTGTTTAATTCTGGATTATATGCTCCAAATGGAATACTAATTGTATAATCTTCTGCATATATGGAAGAGAATGAGCCTAACATTCCAACTATAATTATGAATATTAAGTAAGACATGGGATAATAATAATTTAAATTGCATTTAATGTTAGTGTAAATTTCAATATTGATATTCAGTTTTAGTAATAATCAAAAATTAGTGATAATTTAAAGTGCATTTTTAAATTACTAGAATATAGTGTTTAATTATGAAACGAATAGAAATAATTGTACAAAGTGAAGTTTCAAAACAGGTTATAAAAGCAATAAGAAAAGTGGGTGTAGGTGGAGTCACACTGACTCAATCATTGGGGCAAGGAGCAGGTGAACGACCTGAAATTGGAGGACGCCAAATTGAATTTAATTCAACTGATGTGATAGTTACTGTAGTTCATGATTCGATAGTAGATTCTGTGGTTTCTGCAGTAATGGATGTTGCCCATACCGGACAAAAAGGAGATGGAAAAATTTTTGTTTCAAATATAGATGAATCATATGATATAAGTACAAAAGAAAAATCAACTGAATTAATTTAAATTTATAATACAACGTTCTTTTTGAAAACAAGATATACTGAATAATCAGATTTTGATTCTGTAACATCATCAATTTTTTTGAAGATGTAATCATCAAAAAGTTTAGCGCTATCATAGAATTCTTCTCCTATAACCAACCTATTTGCAGGAGCAACTCGATTTATCTTAGCACAACGATTTACAGTATTTCCAAAAATATCATTAACAGAAGATATAGATGTTTTTGCTATTCTAACAATTCCATAAGTAGAACTAATTCTATAATTAAAAATAGGTAAGTTTTGTTTTTCTAGTTTTTGTATAATATATTCATGTGATTCGCATAAAGTCAAGCAACAATCAAGACATTTTTTTAATGCAGATTCTTCTGATTGTACAACTGGAAAATAAAACAATAATGCATCCCCAATATTTTTTACTACTATGCCACCAAAATTTCTTACAATTTCAGCAATAGAATTAAGAAAAATTTTATAGAATTCGCTAGTTTCTGATTCTGATAATTGTAGGGTAATTTTTGTTGAATTCATAATATCTACCATGCATACACAATATTTTTCACTATGACTAGAAAATTGTAATAAAATATTTTCTTGTTGTTTTATAACATCTTCTTTTTCTTTAATTTCAATTAATGATTTCTGAAGCTTTTCAGTCATGGAATCAAATGCGTGAGATAATTCACCAATTTCATCTCTTGTTGTAATATTCGTTCTAACGTGAAAATCTCCATTTGCGACTTGATTTGCAGCATTTTTTAGTTTCTTTAGAGGTCGTGAAAAAGTTTTTGAAACTATGAATGCAACAAAAATCATTATAGCTGTAATCATAAGACCTGTTTGGAAAATTCTATTTTGAAGTACTAAAATTGGTTGAATTGTTTCTGCTTCATCAATTTCTGCAAGTAAAACAAATCCTAAATCTTTAGCACAATATGAAGAACCATGAATATTGATTTTTCTATAATCAGTATAAATTCCTGTAAAATCTTCTCCTTCTCTAAAACATTTTTGGACAGGAGTGGTATCAACTTTTTGTTTGAAGATAGCATTATTTATGAATCGAGATTCAGATAACATTAAAAATCCATCATTTACGATGTAAACTTCTCCGGTTTTTCCTAAACCACTTCTATCAACTAATATACTATCTAATGATTCAGTTCTCATTCTTGAAATAATTACACCTATAGGATTATCATCTTTTTTACTATCTTGAGCAAAAATTGGAGAAACTACAATCATTTTTTTGCCAGTAGGGGTTGGCTCAAAATCAATTATTGATTTTTTTAGTCCTTTTTGAAATAATGGATCTTGAAGAAAACTATTATCAGTTAGCTTACCAAGTGAAAAGAAAACTTTTCCATTTGTTCCAATAATTTTAACATCTTCAAATCCAATTGAAAACCCAACAAGTGTTTGAAATGCTTGAATTTGAGTAAGAAAATCTCTACGTTTACTATCTCTTGCTTTGTCAAACTCAGGTTCAGGTGTATTATCTAATTCAGTAACTAGAATTTTTATCATCGGATCATTTGCTATAATTTTATTTTGTTCAATTCTAGATTCAAAAAGAAGTCGGATGGTATTACCACGTACTGTAGATTCACCAAGTAATTGATTGCTAGCTCTATCTGTTAGAATTTGTTCAGCATAACTAAAACTCAGATAAGCTGTAATCACAATTGTTATTATAGATACCATGATTACTAAAAGAATCAATTTTTTATCCATATTAAATGAAATTTGCAATTCAGTTTTTGTTAATCTTATAAGAATATCAATTCTTCGAGGATTTTATGACTATATTACATATTTTATATGAATAAAATTGCATATCTATAATTAAATTCTATTAAAAATTTTTTATTTTTAAAATAAATTATGTTTAGGAATGAATAGAATTTAGATTAAATTTTCTTAAATTATCTTCTAAAGAATCCAAATTTAGAATCATGTTTAGTATTTTGATTTTTTGTAGGTTTTTTTGATAAATTATCTAACATTTCATATGTAATAGTAAATCCATTACCTACCATTGTAGCATTTTTTTCATATTCATTTTTGTTAGGTACAAATTCGTCTGCTAAATCCTTAATTTTTTTGGTTTTTATATCAAATAATCTAATTTTTTTACCATTTTCAAGTTGAATAATTGCATCATTACTAAGACTTTGAATTGAAAAATTTTCAAAAAATCTTATCATACCATTTTTTTTTAATTTAATTATTACATTATAGGTAATTTTGTTTCCATACAATAAAATTTCTCTTGCATTAATTTGAACATCATCTTCCAGATTAAGAGCTATAATAGAATCAGCCTCAAGAGAAACTGTATTAACAATATTTTCAGCTATAATTTTTCCTTTTAATGCAGATATATGAGTTCGTTGTTCTTTAGTTTCATAAATTCCAACTTTTATAGAATCTGGAATTTTATATTTTCTACCAAAAATATTACCAACTACAACATCACCATTTTCAACAATTATTTGAGAACCATTCTCAATTTTATATTTATTTTCAAGTGGATTAATAAATTTAAAATCACCTTTTGTGAGGTGAATGTTTGTTCTAAATTCTTCAGTCCAAGATGGACTTGTAATATTTCCTTGCATGATAATAGATCCATCATAAGTTAGATTACCTGCCATGAAATTTCCTTTGATTGAAAGTGTACCGTTAGCTTTTCTTTCAAGTTCAATTTCTCCAAGAGTTTTTGAACCAAATAGTTTAGTACCTGTAGAATTTGTTTTATTCAAATTTATTGCCCATTCTTCAGCTGCCTTCATTTCTTTAAACAGCTCTTGGCCTAAAATTTGATTTTTTCTTCTAATATCTTCTTCGGAATCAGCTGAATAAACTCTAGAATTTCTAAGTTTTTCTAAATCTGTTTCAGGATATTTTTTGCCGATTTTGAGATCTTCGTATGCTTGTTTGATTTTAATGAATTGTTCATTTTCTCCTCCCCTATCAGAATGATATTGAAGTGCTAATCGCCTAAATGCATTACGAATATCGATCTCAGTTGAGTTTTCAGTAATTCCTAATATGTCATAGTTATTTTCCACCATAATATCTCAGTTTTTGGTTATTCTTCTCATATTTCCTATACTTTTAGGTTTCACAATACAAAATATCAAGGATGCTCATTAAGATGAATCTATTAGATCTGAAAAACACAGTGAAATTATAGAATAAGATTATCTTAAAAGATTTTAAAAAATTAATTGTGTTATTTAGGTTGATTACTTTACCACTAAGACAGGAATTTTTGTTTTATGCATGACATAATTTGAAGTACTTCCTAGAAATGCTTCTTTAGCACCTCCCATACCTCGAGCACCAATTACAATCATATCATATTTTCCTTTTTCTGCAAATTTGACAATCTCAGAACCAGTATGACCGCCTCCAGTTTTGTATTTGAATGATGCACCTGCTTTTTGTGTACGTTTCATTGCAGGTCCAATTGCTTTGATGGCTTTTGTTTGTGCATCATCTTTCATTTTTTGTGTATATTTTATTCCTGCAGCCAGCGGCAAATGAAATACATAAAATCCAGTAATTTCAGCACCACTATCTTTTGCAATTTCAATTGCTCTATCTAATCCCCTATTGGAATTAGGAGAACCATCTAGTGGAACAAGGATTTTGTTAAATTTTGCCATGATAACGTTACTAGTTATTCAGATATATAAAAATAGCATGATTTCCATAAATGAGATTCTTGTTTAGATAACGAATTGAATATTTTACATTCATTACTGAAAATTATATCATCTGTTTTTATAGAAACTATATTTGCATCATATGATGTCAGTTATTGATATTTGTAAAAAACCAATTTCTATTCTAAAGAATTCAACAGTGTCAGATATTATTAAAAAACTGTTAGAAAATAATCTTAGTAGATTAATTGTTGTAGAATATGGAAAACCTATAGGCATCATAACTGAGAAAGATATTGGGTTGTTTCTTTTTTCTGAAACTACAAAACAAGGATTAGACGATATAATGATTAATAAAATTATCAAACCAATTTTATTTATAGAAGATAATTCAACACCTGAAAAATCAGCAGAAATAATGCTTGAAAAGGGAGTTAGTTCTTTAGCTATAGGAACAAAAGATGAAATTGATGGAATTTTTACAAAGACTGATCTTGTAAAATATTATTACGAAAATTACTCAGAAAATAATAAAGTGGTTGATTTTATGACACATGAATATGTATTCACCCATACGGCAGCACCATTATTCAAAGTTGTAAGAAAAATGTTAGAAAATAAAATATCAAGAATTATTGTAAAGGATCAAAATGAAAAACCTGTAGGCATAATTTCATTTAGAGATTTATTTAGAATTTCTATTGAGCTAGGAAGTGAGGAAGATGATTCTGGTTTTACTATTTCAGAACAAATAAGGAGGGGGTTTCTTTCTGAGGAAGGATTTGGAGGTATTTCATTGGCACGAGATGTAATGAGTAAGGGGATAATCTCGATAAGATTTGATGATAATTTGAAAAGTGCCTGTAAACTAATCTTAGAAAATAATATTAGTGGTTTAGCAGTACTTGATGGAAATAATTCAATTGCTGGAATAATTAGCAAAACAGATATTCTAAAAGCTATTAAAATTTGAATACATTTTAAAAAGATATGAAGCCAAAAATATTCTAAATAACTATGAAATTACATTTCGAGGATCTTATTTATGGTTCTATTGATGGTGCAGTTACAACTTTTGCAGTTATTGCAGGAGTTATTGGCGCTTCATTATCCCCAAATATTGTTTTGATTCTTGGATTTGCTAATTTATTTGCAGATGGATTTTCAATGGCTGCAGCAAATTTCCAATCAGTAAAAGCTAGAAATCAATTCATTGAAATGAAAAGAAAACAAGAAGAATGGGAAATTGATAACATGGCTGAGCAGGAAAAAGATGAGATCAGAGAGATTTACAAAAAGAAAGGATTCAAAGATGAATTTTTAGAGGAAATTGTTCGAATAATTACATCAAGACGAAAAGTTTGGGTAGATACAATGATGAAAGAAGAATTAGGATTAATAGATAATGAAAAAAATCCATTAGATAGTTCTGTTAGCACTTTTATTGGATTTAATTTGGTTGGATTAATTCCATTAATTCCATTTATGATTTTTATTTTTATTGGAAATACAACAAATCCAGATGCGTTTGTTTATTCAACAATATCAGTAATCGCTTCATTTTTTTTGGTAGGTATGATTAAAGGAAAAATAGTTAAAAAATCAAAAATTAAATCAGGATTTTATACATTAATTATTGGTGGATCAGCATCATTTGTTGCTTATTTCGTAGGATTTGGATTGAATTTTTTAGTTAAATAAAAAATTATTCAAAGTGATTTTATATAATTTTGTATAGTTTGTGATGATATTTTTAATAATTTACTTTCAGACTCTTCTAATTTTATTTCTATAATTTCTTTAACCCCATTTTTGTTTATTTTTACAGGGATTCCAATTGAAACATCTTTTTCACCGTATTCACCATTTAATACAATTGACGCTGGTATAACTATCTCATCATTTTCAATAATTGTTCTAATAATATCAAAAGTATTCTTTGCAATACCAAATTGTGATCTACTTTTGTAAAGTCTTAGAGATTTCCAGTAATCTCGAATTTCTGTTGAAATTCTTTTTTTTTCTAAATCATTAATCATTTTAGACATATTTTCTCCATTAATTTTTACTCTTGAAAATATTGGTACCATAGAATCACCATGTTCACCTAGGACTAAGGCATCTGTAATTTGAGATTGTTTAACATTGAAAGTTTCTGAAAGTAAATACCTAAATCTACTAGAATCTAAACTTGATGCAACTCCAATTATTTTATTTCTTGATAATTTAGTTTCTTTTTGAAAAATATATGTAAGAACATCTAGAGGGTTTGAAACTACTAATATAATTGCAGAAGGACAGTATATTTTTATTTTATTCGCAATTTCTTTAATCATTTTAACTTGAGCACTCATCATTTCTGTTCTATCTTTCAGATATGTTCCTGTACTAGCTGTAATTACAATAATATCAGAACCACTTATTTTAGAGAAATCATCTGTTCCATGAATTGAAACACTAGATTTTTCAGGTACTGCATTGGATATATCTAAAGCTTCACCAATTGCTTTATTCTTTGTACGATTTACTAATAGAACATCATCTAATGAATTAGATATACAAAGAAAAGCAATTGCACTACCAACTTGACCACTGCCTATTATAGAGATCATTTCAGTTTCATCCCTTTTATTTTGAAATAACTATAAGACAAATTGTTTAAAACAACAAAAATCTCCAATTTAAATCTCATATAATATTTTTAGAGTAAAATTTATGCCTAAAAAAGTGCATTGCATTGCACTGTATTCTTACTTGTTATAAGAAAAATTGTCATATAGTGTATATGCAACAATTAATTTCAGGAAGAAAAATAGAAGATGATTTCAAGAAAGACGCTATTCTTGAAGTAATATCTGATAAATATTGTAGAGCTATTTTAGAAAACTCTATGGAAAAACCAAAATCTGCAATGGAAATAAGTGCTGAAACTAAAATTCCGATAAGTACTGTTTATAGAAGACTGCAAACTTTACACGATAACAAATTACTCGGAATTTCTGGTTCCATAAGTGAGGATGGTAAGAAATATTTTCTATACAAGAGTAGAGTCAAGGCCATAGCTACATCATTTAACGGTGGCAACATAGAAGTTGAAGTTGTTCCCAATATTTAATAAATAAACCCCATTTTCATTTTACTGTAATCATGTTTGATAATCAAAGTTCTATTTTAAATCAGAAAATAAGAGTGATACAATATGGAAGTAAAGTATTCATCACCTGTTATTACGGTTCAGCCAGATTCATCAATTTTTGATGTATTATTACAAATGCAAACAAATTTTATTAAACATATAGTGGTTACTGTTAAAAATATTCCTGTTGGAATTGTTACTGAAAGAGATATCAATAGATTTCTTGGAGATGATAAAACTGTACATGCATTAGATGAAATTCCAATTAAACATGTAATGCAAAAAAATGTAATTAGCATAACTGATAGAACAGAAGATCATTTTGATCAATGTGCAGCAAGAATGGAAACTTTCAAAATTGGATCAGTGGTTCTTGTTAATGATGATGGAGAATTGATAGGTATTGTTTCAAGAACAGATTTGACAAAATCTTATGCCAGTGTATTTGGTGGAAAATATTTAGTAAAAAATTTTATGAATAAAAAAGTGGTCACTTGTAGAAGAACTGATTCTCTTAAATTTGCATTGAGTTTAATGAATAAAAATCAAGTTTCAAGATTGGTTGTAACTGATGAGAATGGAAATCCTGTTGGACTTATTAGTACAAATACATTGTTAACACATAGTGATTATTTTACTAAAGGCAATACACGATCTAGAGATTATTTACTTCCAATAAATAGAGAGAAATTTACAGTGGATGATTTATTGTCGGATGAACTTTTAACTGTAAATGAAGAAGATGATCTTGCAGTAGCAGCGAATAAAATGATAAAAAACAAGGTCGGTGGAATTCCAGTAGTGAATTCTAGTCATAATTTGGTTGGAATTGTGAGTAAAACTGATGTAGTAAGAGCTTTTTCTATTGTAGGTCAACATGAAGAAATAAAGTCAAAATACAAGGAATTGTATTGAATAAAAATTATTTTTGTATAAATTGATTAATTTGCTTTACAAACTATTGAAGAATTAAAATGTCTGAATTAAAGCGAGGGATGGGACTTTTTCATCTTACTATGTATGGAGTAGGATTAATTCTTGGTGCTGGAATTTATGTATTGATTGGGGAAGCTGCAGGTTTAGCTGGGGCTGCTGTATGGATTGCATTTGTGCTAGGAGCTATTGTTGCATTATTTGCAGGATTAAGCTATGCAGAATTATCATCAATTTTCCCGAAAGCAGCTGCAGAGTATACATTTGTAAAAAATGCATTTAAAAATAATTTTTTTGCTTTTATTATTGGATGGTTAACAGTAATTACATCTATGATTACGGCAGCAACTGTTGCCTTGGGATTTGGTGGCTATTTCTCAGAATTTTTGAATATTCCAATAGTTATATCTGCAATTGTGTTAATAGGAATACTTTCGATAGTAAATTTCATAGGGATTAAAGAAGCATCTTGGACAAATACAGTTTTTACAATAATTGAAGCTGCAGGATTGATTCTAGTTATTATAATTGGTTTTACCATTAGTGAACCTGAGCCAGTTGATTATTTTGAAAGTCCAACAGGATTTACAGGAATAATCATTGCATTTGTATTGATTTTTTTTGCGTTTATTGGATTTGAAGACATGGCAAATGTTGCAGAAGAGGTGAGAAATCCCAAAAAAACAATTCCAAGAGCAATAATTTTGGCAGTCATGATATCTGGAATAATCTATGTATTGGTTTCATTAGCAGTGGTTAGAGTAATTAATTGGGAAGATCTTTCATCATCATCTGCACCATTAGCAGATGTAGTAAAAAGAGGCTTAGGTACACAAGGCCATACAATATTTTCCAGTATTGCACTTTTTGCTATAACAAATACAGTTTTGATTACATTGATAGCTGGTGCAAGAATGATGTATGGAATGGCAAGAGATAAGTCGTTTCCAAATATTCTTGTAAAAGTTCATTCTAAAACGAAAACACCATGGGTGGCGATTATTGTAATTATGATAGTAGCTGTTGGTTTTTCTTTTATTGGCGATATTGTAATTGTTGCAAACATAACAGTTTTTGCAGTCATAGTTACTTTTGCAGTAGTTAATTTGGTAGTAATTGTTCTTAGATTCACTCAACCAGATATTGAACGAAAATTCAAGATTCCTATCAATATTGGTAAATTTCCAGTTTTACCAATGTTTGGATTGGGAATTTCAGGGTATATGGCAATTCAGTTTGAATTGGAAGTTATTTTGGTAGGACTTGGGATCATAGCAGCAGGGATATTATTTTACGTAATTTTTAATAGGAAATCGTTACACATAGGAGAAACTAATCCTAATTAATTTTCTAAATAATATATGATGTGAATTAAATTTCATAAATTTCAATCAAAGAAATCAATTAATGTTTTAAAAGGTTCTATCAACCATCTTGATCAGTAAGCCCTCAAAATTTAAGAACCCCTTTGTCACCGTTGAACTATTGACAAAATTTACTGTTGTATCTGGAAGTTCATCTGAAGATTTAGCAAAAAAATTGGCAAAAAAATTAGGTGCAAATTTGATTAAATCGCAATTAAGAGTTTTTCCAGATGGTGAAAGTAAAATTACACTTATGAAAAAACCTCAAAAAAAGAAAATCATTGTTGTTCAATCAACATATCCACCTGTAGATGAAAAACTTATTCAAACACTATCAATAATTTCAAAAGCAAAAGAGTACGGAACTGAAGTTATTGCAGTAATACCATACATGGGTTATGCCCGTCAAGATAGAGAGTTTTTACCCGGAGAAGTAATTACAATGAAAGTAATTGCAGATTTATTCAAAAGTGTAGGAACGTCAAAGATTATTGTAATAGATATTCATAGTATGATGGGATTAAAGTATTTTAATATAAAAACAAAAAATATTACTGCAATTCCAGATCTAGCAAAATATTTTTCAAAGTTAAAATTAAAAAATCCTTTAGTTGTTTCTCCAGATCAAGGTGGAAAAGAAAGAGCAAAAGAATTTGCTAAGTTTCTTAACATAGAATCCATATCTCTTGAAAAACAACGTGATCGCAAAACTGGAAAGGTAAGAATTAACTCTATAAATTTTAATAATATAGCAGGTAGAGATTTGATTTTAGTAGATGATATGATTAGTACGGGTGGTAGTATTATCAAAGCTACAGAATTTCTTAAAAAGCAAAAATGTAGGCGTGTATATGTTGCTTGTACACATGCATTACTTAGAAATAATGCTGAAAAGAAAATTAAAAGAGCAGGCGTGACAAAAATAATTAGCACAAACACAATTCCTGGAAAAACATCTTTAGTTGATGTTTCAAGCACAATTGCAAAGGCAATAATATAATGCCAGAAAGTTTTTTTGTTTTATCTAAAGATAATCTAGAAATTGCAATTGATGAAGTGATATCAATTGCAAAAATGTATGATAGGTTTACAAAAGTTAGAGTGTTATTAAATTTAGTAATAATTCAATCAAAAACAAATTGGGAAGAAATTACAAAACGTGCAACATTTGTAAAAATTTCTGGTCAAATTCTACGTAAAATGTCAGGATTATTTTTAGACGAAGATAATTTTGAAGTTTTAAAGAATGCAAAAACTTTTGTTTGTAGAATAGTTAATTTATCTTCAAATCAATTTAATGTTCCTGAATTAGAAAGATCGATGGGAGATATGATATCAAAATTTTCCAAAGCTCAAGTGTCTCTTGAGAATCCAGATATTACAATATATTTAATTTTTACAAACCAAGAAAATTTTTTTGGGTTTTCAAAAAGATTTGAAACTAAAAAAAGACCAATAAAAATTAAAAAATACCCACATGAGTTAGATTGGAAACTTACAAGAGCAATGATAAATTTAATTGGATTAAAAGAAGGAGAGGTTGTTTGTGATCCATTTTGTGGAACTGGAACTACATTATTAGAAGCTGAGTCAATGGGAATTCATGCAATTGGATTAGATTTTGATGAAAAAATGTATAAAATGTCTAAAGATAATTTAGAGATAAACGGATACAAATCAGAAATAATCAAAGGAGATTTTAGTCAATTAACGAAGATGGTAGAAAAATTTGATGGAATTGTCACAGATTTGCCATACGGAACTGCATCTAAATCATCAGAAAATCCTGAAGAATTATTAAAAAAATTTGTATCAATATTGCCTAAACGTAAGAAATTAGCCATTATGTGTAAAAAAGGGTTTGAAAAAAAATTGAATATTAATCCAATAAAGAAATATGAAATCTATAGGCATAAAAGCTTGACAAGAATAATTTTAATAAAATGAGATTAGTATTTTTAGGAACTTCAGCTGCCCAACCTACAGAAAATAGAGGATTGACATGTATTTGTCTAGAAAGAGATGGAGAAATTCTGATGTTTGATGCAGGGGAAGCTGCACAGATTTCTTATCTAAAATCAGGTTTGGGTTGGAATAAGAAAATGAAAATTTTTGTTACACATCTTCATGGAGATCATTGTATTGGATTATTAGGATTACTTCAAACAATGACAATGCAACATAGAACTGAGCCCTTGGAAATCTATGGACCAAATGGAATTGAAGAATTTATAGCTGCAAATATCAAAGTGTTAAATTTTGGATTATCATTTCCAGTAATGATTACAATTGTTAATGAAGGAAAAATATTTGATTCAAAAGTTTATTCAATATATGCTTGTAAAGCAAATCACTCTGTTATCACATATTCTTATCTCTTTGAAGAAAAGGATAAGCCGGGTAGATTCAATCTAGAAAAAGCTAAGGCTTTAGAGATTCCTGAAGGCAGATTATGGAATCAATTACAAAATGGAAGAGAAATTAAAATTGGAGAGAGAATTGTTAATCCAGAACAAGTATTGGGAGAAAAAAGACCTGGTAAAAAAATTGGAATTTCTGGAGATACAATACCAACTAAAGAATTAGAAAATTTTTTTGATAGTTGTGATTATCTTGTGTTTGATTCGACTTTTTTAGAAGAATCAAAAGATAAAGCTGAAGAAACAGGTCATTCTACAGCAAAACAAGCAGCTGTATTAGCTAAAAATGCAAAAGTAAAAAATTTAATTTTAACACATTTTTCTGCTAGATATAAAGATGAAACTAAGCATTTGGAAGAAGCTAAACAAATTCATGAATCAGTTATTACAGCAAAAGATTTTTTAGAAATTGAGATTAAATAGACAAAAATGTTTGAATCAATTAGGAAAAAAATAATAGATTCTAAAAAAGTTGTTTTTGTTACAGGTGCAGGAATATCTCAAGAAAGTGGAATTCCTACTTTTAGAGGAAAAGATGGATTATGGAAAAATTATGATGTAATGCAATTGGCAACAATCGACGCTTTTTATGATCATCCAAAATTAGTTTGGGAATGGTATAATGAAAGGAGAAAAAATATTTTTTCTGCAAGACCTAATTTGGGACATAAGGCAATAGCTGAATTAGAAAAATTTGTAAAAGTTGCTGTATTAACTCAAAATATTGATGGGCTTCACAAAAGAGCAGGAAGCACTGAAGTGTTAGAACTACATGGTAGTATTATAGAAATAAGATGTACTAATTGTAATTTTAAAAGTAAAATTTTAACTGAATTTACACAAATACCGCCTTTATGTCAATGTGGAAATATTCTCAGACCAAATGTAGTATGGTTTGGAGAATCACTTCCTCAGAGTATTTGGCAACAGGCCATTATTCATGCAAGTACATGTGATCTGATGATAGTTGTAGGTACATCATTAGTAGTATCACCTGCAAATACTTTACCTATTCATGCCAAACAAAATAATGCAACTATAATTGAAATAAATCCAGAAGAAACAGTGATGTCACCATATATGGATTTATCAATTAGAGGTACTAGTGCATTGACATTACCAGAATTTGTTTCAATTTTTAAAAAAGAATAAAATTTTGATTTAAGTAATGTATTATTAGATTTAACTAGTTTTCAAGAATTAACCAATCTATAATTTCATCAATATTAGATGAAGTTAAGACTATTTTTATTGGGCCTAAAGGTGATTCTTCTGCTTCCTCACAAAGAGCTATTGTTCCAATAAAAGCTGCTTGTTTGTTTAGGTAAAACCAAGTAGAATTATTTTCTAAATTCTTTTCAAGTTGTCGTCGATAGATTTTTTGTGATTGATTTGAATGAATGCTATCATAAATTTTTTCTAATAAATGTAAATCTTTAGATGTAGAAGAAATGGAAGATTCATCAATTTTAATTTTTGCATTTGGAAATATATTCAAAATTGCAGTTTCAATTTTTTTTGGATCTTCAGATGGATTAATTAATGAAAAAATTTCTATTTTACAACTAATATTTGGAGATCTCATTCTATCCAACTTTCAATAATTTTAAAGGCATGTTCAATTAATTCATCTTTTGTTAAATTATTGTTAGAAATTGTTTCATCAGATAATGCAATTGAATTTGAAATACCAACACCTATTTCTCTATTGTCTCTTTCTTCAAAATTTTCTTTTGTTTGTGGATCATCTGATCTCCCTCTATGTTTTAAAAATTGAAATCTTGTATCAATGGATGCATGTATTGCAAGAAGTTTAACGATACCATATTTACGTAAAACTTCTATTTCAGCATTAGATCTTATTCCATCAATTATTATTACATGTGATTTTGAATTTTTAATTTGTGGCACTACTAATTCTGCTACTGCACCTTGACCATTTTTCTCTCGTAATTCCAACATTAGTTTACCAAGATTAGATCCAGTTGGTTCAAGATTTCTTTTTTTAGCTTCTTCCCTTACTACATTTCCCATGTTAATTATTTTATAATCTTTGGATTTCAAACCATCAGCAATTGTGGATTTACCTGCTCCAGGCATACCAGTTAAACATACAATTAGTTTTGTCAATATTATAACAAAAATTTGGCTGGTCTATGAAGCTACCGGAAATTATTATAAAACATAATTAAAACAAAAACATAATGCGAGTTTTTGTAGCAATTGAAATATCATCTGACAAAATAATTAATTCAATTGCTAAGTTTCAATCTGAAATTAACATAAATGCTAAACCTATAGAACCTCAGAATCTTCATTTTACATTACAATTTTTAGGTGAAATATCAGAAGATGTTGTTGAGAAAGTTACTACAGCATTGAATTCTGTTAAATTCTCAAGTTTTATTGTAAATTTGAAAGGTATCGGTGTTTTTCCTACATTAAAATTTCCAAGGATTGTTTGGATTGGAACTGATGAAAATGGAGGAAATTTATTGATAGAATTGGCAAAAAAAGTAGAAAATGCATTAAAGCCATTGGGTTTTTCTACAGATAAACTGTTTAAACCTCATATCACAGTGTTTAGAATTAAAAACAAGATTGGAGATATTGGTAAAGAGATGGATAAATTCAGATTAATTGATTTTGGTACGCAAGAAATTACAGGATTCAAACTCAAACAGAGTATACTTAGTTCAAAAGGTCCAGTTTATTTGGATTTAATGGAGATAAAGTCTGTACCATGAAACAAGTAATTTCTAAAATTGAAAAATCTGTTATACCATCTAAAAATTTAACAAAATTAAAAAAACAAATTGCTGATGAAGCTTTTACTTTAGTTAACAATCAAATTAGCAGTTATCCTGAAATAGTAGGATTAGAGTTTGGTGGATCATATGCTAAAGATACTTGGTTAGCAAAAGAAGCAGATATCGATATTTTTATTAAATTTAAAAAATCTGTTAGTAATGAAAAATTTGTAGAGATTTCAAAAAAAATTGGTTTTGAATCTATGAAAAAATATAATCCATATATCAGATACTCTGAACATCCTTATGTTGAAGCCAGAATTAAGAAAACTAAAATCAATATAGTTCCTTGTTATGATGTAAATTTAGGAGAATGGAAAAGTTCAGCAGATAGATCACCATTTCATACAAAATTCATGCAAAATACACTTACACCTAAAATGAAAAATGAGGTGAGAATTCTTAAAACATTTCTAAAATTAACTGAAATTTATGGAGCAGAAATTGCAAAACAAGGTTTTAGTGGATACGTATCAGAAGTTTTAATTTTAAATTTTGGTAATTTTGAAAATGTAATAAAATCGATTGCAAAAATTCAACAAAATCAAATAATTGGAAATGCATCTAAAGTATTTGAAACATCAATTGTAATTGTAGATCCTATTGATAGTAATAGAAATTTAGCTGCTGCGATTTCTAATGAAAACATAGGAAGATTTGTTCTTGCTTGTAGAATTTTTCAGAAAAATCCTACATTACAGTTCTTCAAACCTAAAATATCAAGACCATCAAAAAAGAATTTGGAAAATGTTCTTGTGGTGAAATTTAATTTTAAAATGAGAAGTCCTGATATAATTTGGGGGCAAATTAAAAGAGCTACAGCATCTCTTGCAACACAACTTGAATTAGGAGGTTTCAATGTTTTACGTAGTAAATCGTATACAGATGAACAAAATGAGGCATATCTTTTTTTTCTTTTAGAATCAACTGAAATTGCAAAAAATTATTTTAAGAGTGGCCCTGAATTCTTCAGAGAAGATGACTGTGATAGTTTTATTTCAAAAAATATCTCAAAAACAGAATTAATGTGGATTGGAGATGATAAAAGAATTGTTTCACTTGAAAAGAGAAGGTACAATGAAGTGATAAAATTTACAACAAATTTTCTAAAAAATAATCTTAAAACAGGCATTCCAAAAGGATTACAGAGTGATTTTAAGAAAGGATTCAAAGTTTTTGTTGGAAATAGAAATTTAAGCAAATCAATTAAAGAGGCAATTTCAGATCTAATTTCAACTGATGGAAAGATCTTTCATTCCAATTAAAAAGCTTGTAAAAGAACCATATTCAAAAATTATTGGCTATCCAAAAGCGACTTCTCATCAACTTAGATCAAGAATTTTAGAGTTAGAAAAATTAAAAATAAAATCAATATCATTTACTGGACATACTACAATTGGCAGTTTACAAATTTTAGGGAAGGGTTATGTTGGAGTGGTGGTTTTGGCAAAAAAAAGAAACAATGTAATTGCATTAAAGATCAGAAGATTAGATTCTCAAAGAACTGAAATGAAAAGTGAGGCAAAACTTCTCAAATTAGCAAATACAGTAAATGTTGGACCTAGATTATATGATGTAAGTAAAAATTTTTTAGTAATGGAATATCTAGAAGGAGATAAAATCGAAGATTGGATTCTATCACTCAAAGGTGCTGGAAGTGCTAAGAAACTTAAGTCGTTAATTAGAATAATTTTAGAAGATTGTTACAGATTAGATCAAATAGGATTTGATCATGGTGAACTTAGCAGTATTTCAAAGCATGTTATTGTTGGAAAAATAAGATCAACTTTGATTGATTTTGAAAGTTCAAGTGTGAATAGAAGAGTATCAAATGTAACATCAATAACTCAAGCCATTTTTATTGGCTCAGGAATTGCTAAAAAAGTTCAAAGAATTTATAATATTCCACATAAGCAAAAAATTATTGATGTTTTAAGAAAATACAAACAAGAACAAACAAGAAAAAGTTTTGATGATATTTTAAAGATATTACGTGTATGATGGGGCCGGCAGGAATTGAACCTGCGACCACTAGTCCCCCAGACTAGTATCATACCAAGCTAGACTACGACCCCTCATGTGAGAGGCACAAAATGAAATTATTAAATCGTCGGGTTATTATCTATAATTAATGAAAATTTGTAATATTTGTCATAGAATTTCTGCGACTGATCAGGATCATCTTGATTGTATTCAAAAAATAAGAATAGAAAATGAAGATGAAAATTTTAAACAAAGTATTCCTGAAAAATTAGATTTAACAAAAGATTCTATTAATTTGGGTGTTGAAGTGAGGGCTATTTTAGAACATCTTTCAAAAGAAAACAAAAAAGAAAGTTCATCATAACCATTTTGTGAGTCGTTCTTTCTCAAATTGTATCTTTTCATCAAGATGTTTAACTGTAGATTCAGTTAGTTTTGTGGATGGTTTTGCTCCTGAAAACATATCAACTTCAATTAAAGATGCTGTATTTCTTCCTGATTCAATAAAACATCCACCTTTTCCATCAAATAGTAAAGATTCTTTTTTAGATTGTATTTTTGATATGATATTTTGTGCCACGATTATTGCTTCTCCTTCTGCAAACACACCTGCTTTTGGAACTGATACTGTATCAGTAACTGCTAAAGTAGTTACATCTCCTACTGCAAACACGTTTTCAAATGATGTTTTACACTCTCTATCAATTGGAATAAAGCTGCCTTCTTTTGCTAATCCTGATTCATAAATTACTTTAGGTGCAATATGTGGAGGTATTGCAAGCAATAAATCAAAAACAGCTTCTCCATTTTGGAAAATTAATTTATTTTTTTCTACTGATTTTATTTTACATGAATCATGAAAAACAATATTTTCAGAGTTTATCAAATCGAGGATTTGTTGACTGATTTCTATACCAGCTATAGGTAATGTTATTGGTGCTGGACTATAGAAATGAATTTGAATTGAATTTCTAACTCCTTCTTTTCTTAGCATTGAATCAATCAATAGACTAGCTTCAAATGGGGCAGGTGGACATTTGTAAGGCATTCCCATAATAGATATAGCGATATTACCAGATTTCATTTTTTTTAGTTTGTTATGAATTTCAATTAGTTGATTATGATCATAAAGATTCATTCCATTTTCAGGCAATCCTAGAATTTTTTCAGGAGCTAACACTGCACCCATTGCAATGATTAGAAAATCATATGATAACATCTTAGTAGTAGTTTTAATATTTTTATGCTGAAGATCTATTTGTAAAATTTCTTCTTTTATAAAATTAATTTCTTTTTTTGTGAGTTCATTTAGTGAGCCTATTGAATTTTCAAATGTTCTAGTTCCATTTATTATCCAAAGTTTAGCAAAACCAACCATGAACCAATCTTTTTTGTCAATAATTGTAATTTTAATTTGTGATGATGTGAGATTTTTTCTAATCTCATTTGCAGCAGATAGCCCTCCAAAACCTCCACCAAGAATTAATACATGGGGAATATTAGACAATTTAACGTTCTTGAGTAGTTGGTCTAATTAGAATTTCATTGACATTAACATGATTTGGTGATTCTACAGCATAAACAATGGCGTTTGCAATATCATCAGCCTGTAAAGATTCCATTTTTTTAGCGCTTTCAACAAATGCCTGTAATGATTCATCAGTAATTGTGTTTGTTAGTTCTGTTGCAACTACTCCTGGCTCAATACATGTAACACGAATATTTTTTCTTACACTGAGTTCTTGTCTTAACCCTTCACTGAATGCAGTAATCGCATGTTTTGTTGCACAGTAAACACTTCCAGCAGGAAAAACTATTCTTCCAGCTACTGACGAAATGTTAATTATATGACCAGATTTGTTTTCAAGCATATTTGTAACAACTGCTCCAGTACAATATAGTACTCCTTTGATATTGACATCTATCATTTGATCCCATTCATCAATCTTCAAATTTTTGAAAAAACTAAGAGGCATTAATCCAGCGTTATTTACTAAAATATCTATTTTACCCCATTTTTTCAAAACATTTTCAACGAAAGTATTACATTCGTTTTTTTTGGTAACATCTAACTTTTGAGAATAGACTTCTCCCCCATTTTTTTGAATTATTTTTTCTAATTTAGAAAGCATGTCAATTCGTCTTGCTCCTATTGCAACTTTTGCTCCTGCTTTTGAAAGTGCTAGTGCTGTAGCAAAACCTATTCCACTACTTGCTCCAGTTATGATTGCTACTTTATCTGTAATCATTCAAATTCACTTAATTATTTTTAATTTCAACATTGTAAAAACGTTTACCTAAATTTTTTAATAAATTAAATTTTAATTTAGATGTTAGCAAGTTTATTAGAAGAAAAAGTATAGAATAATTATGAAGCCTGAAAATTGTGCTTACTGTGGAGATATGACAGATATGCCTTTTCAGTGTAATTATTGCAAGGATCCATTTTGTGCTGAACATAGACTTCCTGAAGAACATAGATGTGTAAAATTAACTCAGATTAGAGCTCGTAGATTTGGGGAGAAAAAAATAATCAGAGATGGTGGACCAAATAAACAAAACGTATTCAAACGAATGTTTCGAAGATTCAAAGATTAATTAAAAATCTAATATGGACTTTTGTCTGGAGATATTTTTGCACGTCTTCCTTGATAAATTAATGCTAAAGCAAGAGCAAACATCACCATTGCAGTTAATGGAAAATTTTGTGGTGCAGGTAATACAAACCAATAGTAAATTCCAAATCCTATAGATACAACAGCTTGTGACCAGAGCTTAATCCATTTTGGAGCTTTAATGATTCTACTAATTACTTCGACAATAAAGATACCAATAACTGGATAAATCGTATAAAATAGAAAATCAATAACATCAACTCCCGTGTGTGTCATAAATTGGAATAATCTAGGTGTAATTTCTATCTAATCTTCCCAACGAACTTTGGTTGCGATATTTTTAGCAATTAACGCTTGAGCATTTTCATATGGTATTGTTGCAATATCTTCAACTTTGAAAGGCCCATATTTTTCCAAATCAGCTCCTATAATTTCATCAACTTCTTGAAGAAATCTAATAACAACCATTTTGGTTTTATGATTTTGAGAAATAGATTCAAGAAATTTTGATTTGCCGTTGATTGTTGCAGAAAGAATTATTTCAGTTCTTTCTCTTTGTTCCTCTTCTGCATCAAGGATGAATTTTTCTTCATCTAAAAGATTTTTAAAATCTATATTATCTGATTTGGAAATTTTGTCTAGTCTAATGTTAATTAAAAGTGATGTTAATTCTGTAGCTGTATTAATTATAGCTTCTTTGATTTTGCTTTCTACTCCGTCAAAGTCTTGTTTTTTCAAGTCACCAATAAAATCTGAAAGATTTCTATAAAAATCAGGATTGATTTCTTGAATTGTTTCACTTTCAGTTTCTCGTAGTACTATATGGTGTAATTTGTTAAGATCGATTTCATTTGTTTCTGACATTTCTTACCTAATCCTTAAATCTCGGATGTATTTGTGTTTGATTGAAGTATAAAATTGCCCTATAAAGTTAGTCATGGAAAAGCAATCCAAGTAACATATTCGCCTGACGAAGTTTTTGCTAGAATTCAACATGAAGGAATTCAATTCATTGATCTTCAGTTTACTGGTCTCACTGGTCGTTTTCATCATACTACAATCTCTGCCATTACCTTTACACCTGAGCAAATGAGAGATGGACTACCAAAATTAGATGGTTCGTCCATAATTGGTTTTGCAGAAGTTGATGATTCAGATCTTATTTTAAAACCAGATCCTAACACTTTTGCTATTATCCCATGGATGACTGAAAATAAAACTGCGAGATTATTGTGTGATATCTATTGGGGTGGAAATAGAGGGCGATTAGCCAAAGATCCTAGAGGAATATCACAAAAGGCAGAGGAGTATGTAAAAACTCAAGGATTTGATTTTAGTGCATGGGGTCCAGAAGTAGAGTTTTTTGTTTTTGATAAAGTACATTGGGATGTTTTAACTCCATACAAAGGACAGTCCTATTCAATTGAATCAAAAGAAGCTCCATGGAATAACGAAGGGACTGGATATCCTATGGGTCTTCAAGAGGGATACTATCCAAGTACACCTTCAGATACTTTGACTCCGTATAGAAATGAATGTGTAAACATATTGAATAATGATTTTGGAATATTATGTGATAATCATCATCATGAGGTTGCTACTGCTGGTCAGTGTGAAATTGACATCAAATATGATTATATGACAAATGCTGCAGATGCTGCTCAAACTTACAAGTATGTGATAAAAAATGTAGCACAAAAATATGGAAAGGTTGCAACTATGATGCCAAAACCGATTGCAATGGATGCAGGTTCAGGTATGCATGTTAATGTAAGTTTATGGAAAGGTAAAGAGAATATGTTTTATGATCCAGATGATAAAGACGAATTAAGTCAAACTGCAAAATATTTTTGTGGTGGAATAATCAATCATGCTAAAGCATTATCAGCAATTTGCAATCCCACTACTAATTCATATCATAGACTTGTTCCAGGTTATGAAGCACCAGCATATATCGCATGGAGTGCAGGTAATAGATCTGCAATAGTAAGAGTTCCTCAACATATGACAGGAAGAAATTATGCTAGCCTTAAGAGACTTGAATTTAGAGCTCCTGATCCTTCATCTAATCCATATCTTGTGTTTGCAGCTGTTACTGCAGCTGGAATGGATGGTGTTAAGAAAAAAATTGATCCTGGTGATCAGATTCGTGATGATATTTTCAAAATGACAAAATCGGATAGAGCTAAAAGAGGAATAGGTGTTCTACCAAAGAGTTTGGGCGAAGCATTAGATGAATTAGAAAGTGATAGAAAATTCCTTAGTCCAATTTATACAAATGATGTAATTGACAAATTAATAGAGTTAGGCAAAAGAGATCAGCGTGAAATTTCTATAAGACCTCATCCACATGAATTTTACCTGTATTTTGATATCTAAGATCTTCCAGTAATCTGAAAGATGAAGACTAATGAAATAGCAATTAATGTAAAACCTCCACCAAGAAATAATTCACGTTTTTTTGTAGAGATGGCTGATTTGTAAAGTAATACACCACCTGCAAGGCCTACAAATAATATCATAGTTCCAATAATTACACTATCAAAACTTGTGTTAGTGATTAATGGGTGAAAAAAGCCTGAAAGCAATACGAAAAAAACTATCAAATACACATACTTGAATCCTAAAAGCATTTTTGATGTGATTTTATTCAATAAGATTCGTAAATTTGATTATCAAATAAACTTTTGAAAAATAATTTGTTTTCAAAAAATTTACATCATTCCGCCCATATCGGGCATTCCGCCCATTCCAGGCATACCACCCATTCCACCCATTCCAGGCATACCACCCATTCCGCCTTCTGCTCCAGGTGGTGGTCCTGCGGATTTTTGTGTGGCAATAACATCATCTATTCTAAGAATCATGCAAGCTGCTTCTGCTGCTGCAGAAACAATTTGAAGTTTAACGGCTAATGGTTCAATGATATCACTTGATTTCATATTTCCAATTTTTCCCTTCATAACATCAATACCTGTCCATTTTTCGCCTTTCATTTGCCTTGAACGAAGGACAGTGAGTGTATCAATTGGATCCATTCCAGCATTTTCTGAAAGTGTTAATGGGATTGATTCTAAAGAGTCTGCAAATTTTTCAGCAGCTAATTGTTCTCGTCCTTCTAGTGATTTTGCCCAACTTCTTATTTTAGTTGCAGCAAAAGTTTCAGGTGCACCACCACCTGCAACAATTTCTGGTTTTTCAATTACATCTTTTACTACCATTAAGGAATCATGAACAGAACGTTCAACTTCATCTACCACTCTTTGAGAACCACCACGAAGAAGTAAAGTAACAGATTTTGGATGTTTGCAACCTTCAATGAATACCCATTTATCTTCTTCAATTTTTCTTTCTTCGACTAATTGGGCACCACCCAAATCTTTTTCAAATATGTCATCTAAATTATTTACAATTCTAGCACCAGTTGCTTTGGCAAGTTTTGTAAGATCACTTTCTTTAATTCTTCTAACTGCAATAATACCTGCTTGTGCAAGATAGTGTTGAGCCATGTCATCAATTCCTTTTTGACATAATACTACATTTGCTCCAGAACCAATTACTTTGTCTACCATATTTTTTAGCATCCTATTCTCTTCATCAAGAAATGATTTCAATTGTTGTGGGTTTGAAATGTTAATTTTAGCGTCAGTTTCAGTTTTACTAATTTCAAGTGCTTTGTTAATTAAGGCTATTTTTGCATCAGTAATTTTT
>DATIFS010000074.1:0-15283 GCA_035455105.1 Nitrosarchaeum sp. | reverse complement strand
AAGAATAATATTATTTACAAAAGAAACTTTCTTACCAAATTGTTTTCTAGTAAGATAGCCAGAAACAAGACCCATCAGATGAACATCATCAGATTCCAATAATCTAAGACAATCTGCAGGAGTGGGTCTGATTCCACGTAATGAATTTTCAAGAATATCTCCAATAACACTTTGATTAATTTGTTCGGTAGTTTGACTCAAACTTGTTCAACAGCAGTTTTAATTTCTATTTATGCCTTGATAAAAAATTATCATAAACAATCAGTTTAAAGACAAATTTATGCATAAATAAGATAATTTGGAGTTCAGAGATTCACGTTATTTTTAAGTAGGGCACTAAAAACAGATTCAGCCATGGTATCGGGTCATCAGATTCGACTAAATCGAATTCTCAGAAAAGGAAAGATGTTATGCATTCCAATGGATCATGGTATTTCTAATGGACCTATTGAGGGGTTAACGGATCCTGCTGCCATAATTCAAAAATGTGAAACACATGGCTTAACCAGCATTATAATTAACAAGGGAATTCTCAAAACATTACCAAAACCAACAAAGATTGGAGTTTTAGTTCATTTTTCTAGTAGTACATCATTATCATTGTCACCTAATCGTAAAATGTTAACAGGTACTGTAGAGGAGGCCGTAAGGATGGGAGCCGATGGGGTTTCACTACACATCAACATAGGTGGAAAAGAAGAACCAGAAATGTTAGAACAACTAGGAATGACAGCAGAACAGTGTCAAAAATGGGATATGCCACTTTTAGCAATGATGTATCCAAGAGGAGAAAATATCAAGGATCCACATGATCCGGAAATTGTAGGACATGTTGCAAGAATAGGTGCAGAGTGTGGAGCAGATATTGTAAAAACATTATACACTGGGGACATAGATTCATTTGCAAAAATTGTAAAGAGCACTCCAGTACCAATAGTAATCGCAGGTGGGCCAAAAGCAAAAACAGATTTAGATATTCTTCAAATGACAGAAGATGCAATGACCGCAGGAGCAAAAGGAGTAACATATGGCAGAAATATTTTTGCACATAAAAGACCAGAAAAAATAGTAGAAGCATTAGCATCAATAATTTTCAAAAAAGAATCCGCAAAGGAAGCAATGAAAAAAATTGAGTAAGATACGAGAGTTAATAATTTCGCCTAAAGTGTCTCAAACACAATTAACAAAATTCCTTCATCAATTACAAGAAGAAAAAATCAAAATCGTGTATATTGATCCAAAAAAAATAGATCCAAAAAAAATAAAATTAGAAACAATATACCCATCATCTGCAGCAAAGTATGTAGTTATTGAAAAAGAAGGTTCAAAGCCGAAAGGTAAAAAAATAGGCAGAAAATTTGAAGTTTTATCTAATACAGATATTGAAAATATTCTAACATTTGCAAAAAAGGGACTAGATTTTGTAATAGTGGAAGTGAAAGATTGGAAGATAATTCCACTTGAGAACATAATTGCTAAACTTCACAAGATTAATACCAAAATTTTTGCCATAGCAAATACGCCAGAGGAAGTAAGAAAGATGTTTTCAATCCTAGAAGTAGGTGTGGATGGAGTGATTTTCAATACTTCATCAATCAACGAGGTCAGAGAAGCTATGCTGTATTTGGGAACTAGAAGTTTTGAATTAAAACCAGCAAAAATTATTGAAATCAAAGAAGTTGGAGACGGAGAAAGAGTATGTGTAGATACAGCGTCCATACTTCATAAAGGAGAAGGAATGTTAATTGGAAGTAGATCAAATTTTCTGTTTTTAGTACATAATGAATCAGTTGGATCTTCGTTTACATCACCAAGACCATTTAGAGTTAATGCCGGAGCAGTACACTGTTATACACTTTCTCCAGATGGAACAACTAATTATCTTTCAGAAGTAGAAACAGGTTCAGAGGTGTTAATAATAAATTCAAAAGGCAATGCAAGAAGGGCAACTGTAGGAAGATCAAAAATAGAACGACGTCCAATGTTAATGATTAAAGCATCAGTAGGGGATGAAATAGGTGGAATAATTGCACAAGATGCAGAGACTATTCGTTTTGTAAGACCAAATGGACAGCTAGTATCAGTAACACATCTAAAGAAAGGAGATACAGTAATGGTGCATGCAAAATCTGCCACAGGTAGACATTTTGGAATGGAAGTATCAGATGAATATATTTTAGAAAAATAAGAGAAATGAAATACAAGACATGTGTATCAATTGCAGAAAATTCAACAAGCAAGATTAAAAAAAATCTAAAAGATGCATTAAAAAAATCAGATTATGTAGAAGTGAGATTTGATTTTTTAAAAACAGAAGAAATACCAAAAACACTAGAAATTATCAAAGAAGACATAGAAAAAGTAGTATGTACATTAAGACCAAAATCAGAAGGTGGAAAATTTGAAGGTAATGAAAAAGAACGAATTGCAATTTTAAAATTAATTGCAGAGTACAATCCATTCTTATTGGATATTGAATTCAACACAATTAAAAAAAATATGGAATTATCAAAATATCTGAAAGCAACTAAAACCAAACTATTAATTTCATGGCATGATTTTAAAAAAACCCCAAAATTTTCAGAATTGATAAACAAAATGAATCAAATGGCTAAATTTTCAAAAAATGTGAAAATTGTCACAACTGCAGAATCAATCGATGATTCAACTAGGATACTTCGGATGTACAGTAGAAATGGAAAAATCAATCTGATAGCATTTGCAATGGGAAATAGTGGTAGGATATCAAGAATTTTATGCCTGTATTTGGGCAGTCCGTATACTTATGTTTCATTAGGAAAACCAGTTGCACCAGGACAGTTCAGTGTAGATGAAATGAAAAAAATTATAAAAATAAAATTAGCCAAATCTTAAATTATAAAATTAACAAAAATTCTAATTACAAAAACACATCATAATTTACAATTTTTCAAAAATGGATATCACATAATCGTCAAATAATCGAGAGTTTAAATCAATCATAATAATTTAGAAAATAAGATGTCAAAGACATTTGCAGTGATTGGAGACCCAATCGATCATTCACTATCACCAAACATACATAGTGCAGCTTTTAGAGAATTGAATTTAGATTGTTCTTATATTGCATATAGGGTGCCAAAAGGAGAATTGCAAGAAGGAGTGGAATCACTTAAAAAAATCAAGATAGATGGATTTAATGTTACAATTCCTCACAAGATTGAGATGATGAAATATTTAGATAAATTAGATGAATCATGTAGCATCATAGGAGCAGTAAATACTGTTACAAATGACAACGGGATTTTGAAAGGTTACAATACAGACATGGATGGATTTTTAGAACCATTTAAGAAAAGAAATATCAGTATAAAAAATTTAAAAGTTCTACTACTAGGAGCTGGTGGAGCAGCACGAGCTATTGTTGCAGGATTTGCAAAAGAACATGTACAAAGCATTACAATTGCAAATAGAACTATAGAAAATGCAAACAGATTAGTAAAATTTTCAAATAAAATTGGACTAAACGCAAATGCAATAAAAATAAACGAAGTTAAAGATGCTGCAAAAAATTATGACATTATTGTAAACGCTACATCAGTAGGATTAAAAAATGAACCCAGTCCAATTTCATTAGAAAGTATCAATTCAAAAACAATTGTGTATGATATTATATACATGCCAATTAACACAGACTTTTTAAAAAAAGCAAAAGAAAAAAACGCAATTATAATTTATGGGTATGAGATGCTACTTGGACAAGCAACAAGAGCATTTGAAATTTGGCATGGTGTAGAAGCACCTTATAATGCCATGAAAAAAGCATTGTTAGGAGGAGCATAATGACCAAAGTAAAGGCCACAGTACATGGAGCAGTATCTCTTGTAAACGCAATTGCGAACCAAAAAGGGGCAACATTAGGCATAGAATTAGAGGTAAATGCCATAATTGAAACGAGTCCAGGAAAAGGAATTAACATTCAATCAGAAAATAAGAGTATTAGTTCAAGACTAATAAATAAAACAATTGAAAAAATTATTTCAAAAAAAGATATTGACGAAAACAAAATTGATGTAACTTTAGAATCACAGATACCTACAGGATATGGATTAAAAAGCTCTAGTGCAATTTCAACTGCAGTAGCTCTTGCGTGTTCTAAAATTTTTAAACCGAAATTAACAGATAAACAAATTTTACTTGCAGGAGTTGAAGCATCAATAGAATCGAAAGTCAGCATAACAGGAGCATATGATGATGCATGTTCATGCTATTACGGTGGATTTAATGTAACAGATAATTTTAAGAAAAATCGCATTGTCTCAGAAAAAGCACCTACAAATTTAATTGCAATAATATTTATTCCAAAAAACAGAAAACGTGGGAATTTAAAAAATCTTAAAATCCTTTCCGCAGTGTTTGAAAATGCATGGGAGTTAGCTAAAAAAACAGATTATTGGAATGCGATGAATCTTAATGGATTAGCAACCGCCGCAACATTAAATTCGGATCCAAAAATAATCATAGATCTACTAGAAAAAGGAGCGTTAGGAGCATCAGTTTCAGGAAATGGGCCAGCTATTGCAGCAATAACAAAGAAAGAAAATGAATCCAATATCAAAAAAGTGTTTTCATCATTAGAAGGAAGCACCATAGTTTCTAAAATCAACAACAAAAAGGCAGAAGTTCATGAATTGTAAAGTAGAAAAATCAAAACTGTCAGGGCATATCACATGTCCAGCAAATAAGAGTTATTCTCATAGAGCGATTTTTCTTGCATCTCTTGCAGGCAACAATAGTAAAATAGACAATGTTTTATTTTCCGCAGATACAATTGCAACAATTGAAACTTGTAGAAATTTTGGAGCTGAAATTGAAGAAACGAATACATCGATAACTGTCAAAAAACCCATAAAAATAGACACAGTTGTGTCTAAAATTGATGCAAAAAACTCTGGCACTACGATTAGAATCGCATCAGGGATTGCTAGTTTGTTCACTAGAGAAATTACATTAACGGGGGATTCAAGTCTTCAAAAAAGACCAATGCAGCCATTATTAGACGCACTTGAAAGCATAGGTGCTAAATGTAGTTCAACAAACGGTATGCCACCTATCAAAATATTTGGAAGAATTTCAGGAGGTGAAGTTTCTATTCCTGGAAATTTTTCTAGTCAGTTTATTTCTGCATTGTTAATTTGTGCACCGTTAACTGAAAAAGGAATTAATTTGACTATAAATGGAAATTTAGTTTCAAAACCATATCTTGATGCAACTATTGCAACAATGAGAAATTTTGGAGTTACCGTGCAAACATTAATTCCGTACAAAAAATACAACATCACACCTCAAGTATACAAGGCATCCACATTTACTGTCCCAATGGATTTTTCAAGTCTTGCATTACTTCTTTCAGCATCAGTGTTAAATGGAGAAAATGTTGTAGTCCATGGCAAAATGGGAAACTTACCTCAAGGAGACGAAGTGTTCATAGACATTCTAGAACAACTGGGAGTAAAAGTTTCAATAAAAGAAGATCAAATAACAATTCAATCACCAGAAAAACTCAATGGAGGACGATTTGATTTAAGCAATTCGCCAGATATTCTTCCACCACTTGCAATTTTAGCATTAAAAACAAAAAATCCAATTGAGATCATAAATGTAAAACATGCAAGATTAAAAGAAACAGATAGAATTTTAATTTTAGCAAGAGAGTTAACCAAAATAGGAATTAAAATACAAGAAAAAGAAGATGGGATGATTTTAGAACCTGCAAAAGAATTACACGGAGCAGTATTAGATTCTGAAAATGATCATAGGTTATTCATGGCGTTTTGCATTGCTGGAATGTATGTAGGCAATTGTATTGTGACAGATCATGAATCAGTGGCAGTATCTTATCCAGATTTTATTAATGAGATGAATAAGATAGGTGCAAAAATCCTAATCCAGCAATAAGGCCTATTTTTAAAAATAATCAAAGAGGTAAAAGGCGCGACCCTGTATAGAGTGAAAAGCATTCTCCTCACTCGCAACGCCTAAGCGAAGATAACATGTATTTTTCGCAGGGCCGCGCAATTCATTTGTTATGAATTACACGTTTTTGCATGGATTGTGTACGTTATTATAATATTTAAAGATTAATTGAAATTATTACAAATAAATCATGTTAATAATATAATTTTTAATATAGGTAAAAAATCAAGCAAAATAAAGAAAAACCAAGAAATTTGAACAGATTATACAATTACGAATTAGAAATAAACAAAATGACAAAAAGAATATGATTTTTTATGAATAGTGATTTTTAGCAAAGCAAATACAACATGATTAATTTTTACAATAGCTCTAAATCACAATTATAAGCATCAATTTACCCATACAATATGTTGCCGGGAAGTTCAATTGGTCAGCGACTTGTTTTAACTAGTTTTGGTGAAAGTCATGGAAAATCCATAGGAGCTGTTTTAGATGGATGTCCTGCAGGACTAGAAATTGATGAAAAAGAAATCCAAAAAATGCTGGATCTTAGAAAACCAGGTCAATCACTAATTTCTACACAACGTAAGGAGGGGGACATTGTTGAAATTATTTCTGGAGTCTTCAGAGGATATACCACTGGTGCTCCAATTACAATGATAGTTTGGAATAGTGATCAGAAATCAACAGATTATGAAAATTTGAAAACAAAGCTCAGACCAGGACATTCAGATTATCCTGCAATGATGAAATACAATCATTTCAATGATTATAGAGGAGGAGGAAGATTTTCTGGAAGATTAACTGCAACACATGTTATGGGTGGTGCGATTGCAAAGAAATTATTAAAAACTACACTAGGTGTTGAAACAAATTCATTTACAACGCAAATTGGAAAAATAAAAATGGAAAATAAATTCAGTGAAAAAATGATTGGTTTAATTTATAAAAATGAAGTTAGATGTCCTGAAGAAAATACAGCAAAGAGAATGAAAGAGTCAATATTAGATGCAAGAAAAAAAGGAGATTCTCTAGGAGGGATAATTGAATCTGTAACTACAAACATTCCAGTAGGGTTAGGCGAACCAATCTTTGGATCATTGGAATCAGATTTAAGTAAAGCATTATTTTCAATCCCATCTGTAAAAGGAGTAGAATTTGGTTCTGGATTTGAAGGAGCCAAACTATTGGGTTCAGAAAATAATGATCTATACACAATCAAAAAAGGAAAGATAATTACAAAAACAAACAACTCGGGAGGAATATTAGGCGGCATATCAAATGGAATGCCAATAATAATTAGAATTGCATTCAAACCTGCATCATCAATAGCACAGAAGCAGAGTACAATTGATATCAAAACAAAAAAAGAAACCATACTAGAAGTAAAAGGCAGACATGACCCATGTGTAGTGCCAAGAGCACCACCGGTGGTAGATTCGTTGGTTGCTCTAACTTTAGCAGATCATGCTATTTTAGCTGGAGCAATTAAGCCTGTATTGTAAGGATATGTCAGATATCAATCAACTTCGCAATAGAATAGAAGAGATTACCATCGAAATGATCAAGATGTTAAAAATCAGAACAGACATATCTAAAGAAATTGGAGTTATCAAAAAAAATACAGGTAAAGGAATTACTGATGAATCCAGAGAAGATAACCTACGTAAGCAAGTAATTTCGTTATGTAAGGAATTAAATTTTGATGAGGCAATCGCAACAAAATTTTTAAATTTTTTACTTAATGAATCAATAAAAGTACAAACAGATAACAAACAAACACATTTGTCAATTTTTCTCAAAGCAAAATCAATGGAAGAGCAAGGTAAGAAAATAATTCACATGGAAGTGGGAGAGCCTGATTTCTTACCACCAGAAATTGTAAGAAAAGCACTTGAAGAAGTTTTCGATAAAGGGTTTTTAAGATATGGTCAAACAAGAGGGATGCCATCATTTAGAGATGCACTAGCAAAATACGCAACTAAAAAATTCAATACCAAAGTTTCAGAAGACAATATACTAGTTAGTCCAGGTGCAAGATTTTTAATATTTACAGCAATTACAACATTACTAAACCCTGGTGATGAATTAATTGTCATAGAACCAGCGTGGCCTGCATACAAAGATTGCGCTTTAAATTCAGGAATTAAAATCAGAACCATTACTACTACGTTAGAAGGAAAATGGGAACCATCTATTGAACAAATCAAGAAAGTCATCAACCCTAATACAAAGATGATAGTATTGAATTATCCAAATAATCCAACAGGAAAAATTCTTCCTGAAAAATTACAAGATGAAATTGTAGAAATAGCAATGAAAAACAATTTGTATGTTTTAAGCGACGAAGTTTATTCTCAGTATGCATTTAAGAATTGGAAAAGTGTGTTGTGTTACAATTACGATAAAAGTATCATCACGCAATCATTTTCTAAATCTCATGCAATGACAGGATTCAGAATAGGATATGCCATCGCAAGCCCCAAAATAATTAACACGATGTCGAAATTAGAAGCACTTTGCCTCACAAATGTTTCTGAGCCTATTCAATATGTTGCCATGAAAGCATTGGAAGCAGACACATCAAACAACACTAATACAATACAAAACAGAATAAAGGTATTGGCAGAAAATGCAAAAGATACAGGATTGGATTTTGAGGTACCAGATGGTGCAATGTACATTTTTGCTCGAATTAATCAAGAGGGATTTAATGGGATACAATTTGCAAATGACCTTTTAGAAAAAGGGTTAGCAGTTGCCCCAGGAGAAGGCTTTGGGGAATATAAAAATTTCATCAGAATATCGGCATGTCAGAATGAAAAAACACTAATGGAAGGAATGAATATACTTAGCAATATGATGAGAGATAAGCAATGAAAAAGAAAATTACAATAATTGGAGCTGGAGGACAAATGGGACAATGGTTTGCAAAATATTTCTTAGCAAATGATTTTGAAGTAACAGGTTATGATACTGAAAATAAAATTCAAGGAAAAGGAATCATACAGTCTGATTCGCTAGTAGGCGGAATTTTAAAAGCAGATTACGTGGTCTTATGTACACCTACAAGAAGAACTCCTGAAATAATCAGATTAATTGCAAAAGAGATGAAACGAGGCACATATTTGATTGAGATATCATCTGAAAAATCTAAAGTAGTAACATCATTATCAAAAATGCCCGCAAAAATTAATCCAATATGCATTCATCCTATGTTTGGACCAGGAGCAAAATCCATCAAAGGACAGAACATAATTTCAATTCCAATAAAAGATGCAAAAAAAGAATTGATAATTGCTAAAGAGCTTTTTGACGGCGCAAATTTTGTTACAATAGATGCAATTGAACATGATAAAAAAATAGCTGTTATATTAGGACTGACTCATTTGATGAATCTTGTGTTTGCAAACATAATTTCAAAAGATGAAAAAATGGCATTAACAGAAAAGATGTCTGGAACAACTTTCAGAGTTCAAAAAATATTAGCTGAAAGTATTATGACAGAGTCACCAGAATTAATAGAAACAATTATCGCAAATCCAGAAATCAGAAGGGCTGCAGAAGAACTTTGGAAAGACATAGGAAGACTACTCACAGCAGTACAAGAATCAAAGACAGAAGAGGTGATAGATTACATCAAAACATGCCAAGAAAAACTTTCTGCAAATACAAATTTAGAAGAATCATATAAAAAATTAACAAAAATGGTAAATGCAATTGAAAAATAAAAGAAATGCGTTCAACCAAAATAGTAACATCGTTTATTCAAGATAAACAGAAAATACTCATTCTAAAAAGAAGCAATAATGTAAAAACGATGAAAGGGTTATGGGCAGGAATTAGCGGGATCATAGAAAAAAATGAGAATCCATTAACAAGAGCAAAAATTGAGATTTATGAAGAAACAGGTATTTCTGAAGACAGAATAAAATTAATAAAAAATGCAGACGCATTAAAAATTAATTCACCGCAATATGAAAATCACGAGTGGGAAATATTTCCATTTTTGTTTGAAGCAAGACAGCCAGAGATTAAACTGAATTGGGAAAACTCAGAGTACACATGGATTACGGTAGATGAATTGAAAAACTATGAAACAGTCCCTAGTCTTGAAAAAGTATTACTAAATTTGTTGTAATTTTTCTTCTTTTTCATATTTTCTTTGTTGGGGCAACATAACATAGACGCATGCACCGCCACACATTGTACAAGGAACATTGTTTCCAAGACGCTGACCAGTACGACTATGAATTCTAGCTGCTTCTTCAGGATCAATAGATAGTGCAATTTGTTTTTCCCAATCTAATGTACGACGAGCTTCAGTCATTGCCAAATCCCATTTTATTGCCTTGTCACGAATTTTTACCAAATCAGCTGCATGTGCTGCAATCCTATATGCAATCAAACCCGCTTTTACTTCTTCAGCATTAGGTAATGCAAGATGTTCAGAAGGAGTAAGATAACATAGCAGATCAACACCTTGACTTGCAGAAACAGCAGCACCAATTGCACTTGCAATATGATCATGGCCAGATGCAACATCAGTCACTAAAGGACCTAAGACGTAGTAGGGAACATCACCAATTAACGATTTTGCCAATATTACATTGGCAGATACTTCATTTAATGGAACGTGTCCTGGACCTTCTACCATTACTTGAATATCTTGTTCATGAGCACGTTTAGTTAATTGTGAGATATTGATCATTTCTTGAACTTGGAGTTCATCATGAGAATCAAGAATAGACCCAGGTCGTAATGCATCACCTAAACTAAATGTGATATCATATTTTTTAGCAATTTCAATAAGATAATCATAGTGGGTCAGGTAAGGATTTTCTTTATCATGTTTTAACATCCATGCAGCAGTGATTGTTCCACCTTTACTTACAACGCCACCATATCTTTTGACTTTAAGGATTCTTTTTGCAATCTCTTTTGTAATTCCACAGTGAATGGTGGTGTAATCAACACCATCTTTTGCGTTGTTTTCAAATGCGTTTAAGAAATCATCTTCATCTAAGTTTAAAGGATTTTTATGAACTTCCACACCATAGTTGTATGCTTCATAGATAGGTACTGTTCCAAATGTAATCGGTGCAACTTCTAATAGAGATTGACGGATTTTTCTAACATCACCGCCATCGCTTAAGTCCATTATTGTATCGGCATGATATTTTACTGCCACTTTTGCTTTTTCAATTTCTTCTTCCAAGTTTACATTTAGAGTAGAAGTGCCAATGTTGACGTTTACTTTTGTTTTAAGACCTTTACCAATTCCAACATTGTGAATTTTCTGAGATCGGACATTATTACTAGGAATTATTATGGAACCACTTGCAATTTTAGGAAGTAACCATTCCAATGTGACATCTTCATCTTTTGCAACTCGTTTCATCTCCTCAGTAGCCACACCTCTTCGTGCAGCACTCATTTGAGTACCCATGTATTGATTACAGCATTGCCTGATTTAAACAATCATCAAAAGAGCAAAATGCTATTCAGTCTTTTAAATACAAAAAAATCAGCCTATTTTAAAGAAAAATATAGAAAATTTTCAAATACTCTTTTAAAATTCAACACATGTTTTTTATTTTGATGAACTCCAAGTTTCAGAAACATTATAATCGGTAAAAGAATCAGAGACAAAATATTTTTTACCACATTTGAAACATTGCCAAAGATATGCATTGTTTGTCTTTTTTTGATATTGCATAGGCAATAGACACGAAGTACATAGTAATTCATCAGGACTATCATCAATTAGAGGAATTTTCTTTTTAATCAAATTAATAAATACAAATAATCTCAGAGCTATAAATGCTCTATCATAATTATAAATCAAAAACACAAAAGACATGAAAATTAAAAAAGGAAATACAGATTAGGACAAGAGATTTTAAAAATACAACATGAATTTGTTGTCCATAGGCGGTTCTGATCCATCATCAGGAGCAGGAATACAAAGTGATGTAAAAACATTTGATTCTCTAAATGCTTACGGGTTAACAATCATCACTGCGATAACAAGTCAAAATACATCTATCTTCGGCATGGTTCAGCCAGCATCACAAAAAATATTGAAAAATCAAATAGACTCAGTAATGTCTGATTTCAAAATAGACGGAATCAAAATTGGAATGGTATACAATTCAGAAATAATAAAAACAATTGCCAAAGAATTAAGAAATAAAAAAATTCCAATCATAGTAGACCCAGTAATAAAGTCCACTACAGGGGGATTGTTAATTGAAAAAAATGCCATCAAAGATTTTAGAAAATTCTTAATTCCATTATCGACAGTCATAACACCAAACAAATTTGAGGCTGAAATTCTATCTGAAATCAAAATTAATTCAAAAAAAACACTTCAAAGGGCTGCTCAGAAAATTCAAGATATGGGTGCAAAAAATGTCATCATTACAGGATTAGAAACAAATGATCAAATATCAGATTTCGTATTAGAACAAAAAAACCAGTATACAATATCAGGCAAAAAAATCTCAAAAATCAATCACGGTAGTGGTTGTAATTATTCAGCATCATTGTTATGTGCGCTAGCAAGTGGAACATCATTGAAAGAAGCAGTGAAATTTTCAAAACAATTCACATTCAATTCAATTAAAAATTCCAAAAACATTGGACGTGGAATATCAATCACACAGATTAAAAACAAAGACAAAATTTATGAAGAATTAACTCATGCAATTAATGAGTTTATTCAAATTAAAAATATTTACAAAAACATTCCTGAATGTCAAACAAATTTTGTATTTTCAAAAAATAATCCAAAATCAATCAAAGAGATATTAGGCATTTCTGGCAGAATAGTAAAAACTGGAAACAGTGTAACAGTTGCTGGAAATTTAGTATACGGGGGATCAAAACATGTCGCGACGGCATTAATGGTCATGAATAAAAAATTCCCAGAGATATGCTCAGCAATTAATCTAAGATATGATGAAAAGACAGTATCAAAATTGATAAAAAAAGGATTAGTAATTACAAGTTATGACAGAAGTGAAGAGCCAAAGAGCATTAAAAATAAAGATGGGTCATCAGTTGGATGGGGAATAAAACACGCAATAAGAAATTTGAAAATAGCACCAGACGGAGTTTATCATAAAGGAGATTTTGGAAAAGAGCCAATGATCATAATTTTTGCCAAAACACCTACATTAGTTCTTGAAAAAATTTCAAAATTGTTTATTTGATTTTAAATTACAATAAAAATACATACTTGAACATAAATAGCCATATATCAAATAGAGATTTGTGAAGGCAGTAATTCTAGCAGGCGGGTTAGGGACAAGATTACAACCATATACCACATTTCTTCCAAAACCGATGCTACCACTGGGAGAAAAGCCAATTTTAGAACATTTGGTGGACTGGACAAAGAAAAATGGTATAAAATCAGTCGTATTATGTGTCAGTTATTTGAAGAAATCAATTGAAGACTATTTTGAAGATGGTAAACGATTTGGAGTGAGCATAGAGTATGCAGTTGCGAATAGACCATTAGCTACTGCAGGTCAGCTTAAAACGGCAGAAAAATTCATTGATGAAACTTTTGTTTGTATGTATGGGGATTCCATATTTGATTTTAATTTACGAAACATGGTAAAACAACATAAACAAAAAAAATCATTTGTCACAATGAGTTTGTATGAATACAAAACAAACTTACCATATGGAGTAATTGAAACAACAAAAACAGGCAAGGTAATTGCATGGAATGAAAAACCAGAGATCAAGGCAAATATCAATATGGGATGTTATGTCATGGAGCCAGAAATAATGGAGTTGATTCCGAAGAACGTACCATATGGAATGGATGATTTAATAAAAAAAGTAATGGCTAAAAACAAACCAGTTAATAGCATAGTTTCTAAAAAAGGATTTTTAGATATTGGAAATAAGACATCGTATAGAAAAGCTAATCAAGAATATCTTCAAAAACTTGGAAACATATGATACAAAAAAATGAACAACATAACAATTAGAAAATTACAAAAAGATGATCTTAGAAATGGATTTTTATCAACACTTGATTCACTTCGTAAAACAAGTGATATAAATATGGAGGATGCAAAAAAAATATTTGAAAAAATCAATTCAAATCCAGACTATATCATTGCAGTTGCAGTAATAGATGGAAAAGTGGTTGGAGCCACTACACTTCTAATTGAAACAAAATTTATTCATAATGGAGGTAAAGTAGGACATATAGAAGACGTTGTTGTAGACAAAAATTATCAAAGAAAAGGAATTGGAGAAAAAATCATCAAATACCTATTAAAATATGCAAAAGAGAGTGGGTGTTACAAGACAATTTTAGATTGTGTGGATGATGTAAAACCATTTTATGAGAAATTAGGCTTCAAACATAATGCAAATGCATTAAGATTTGATCATGTTTAGAAATATTCTTTTTTTGGACGTTTTTTATTTGTTTTAATTAAAATAATTCCAACTACCATCACAGGAATAGAAACGCCCATAAAAAGTGGTGGCGCAATAATTACTGCATCTATCATGTATGAAGAAACTAGTTTATCTAAAAGAGAATAACAATAAACCATTCCAATTAGCAAAATTGCACCTCCACTAAATATGATAGAACCAATTTGTTTAGAGCCATAGCGTTTCGATAGAATAAATGAAAGTCCGGCTAAAATTGATGCGGGTGCAACTCCAATAGAAATGAATTGAAGAATTTTTGGAGTTGGTTCAAATACAGAAGCAAATTCAAAATTAGCAGGAATATCAGTCATGAAATAATAAATTGAGATCATTTCTCCAACAAACATTGCAAACAATCCAACACTTGCAATTGATGCCCATTTTTCTAGCGACATAACATTAACAAATCGTGTTGATAATTAAACTATTCAAACAATGCCAACTAGATTTGCCAATTCCTTTCTACAAGACACTCCAAGTTTTTCTGCTGCTTGTTCTGGAGACAAATCATTTAGGAAAATACCATATCCACGCTCAAGACCTGACCAATGTTTAGTTATTGGATAAATTTCAATATGCCAATGAATTTGTCGACTATTTTTCTTTTCAGGAGATAGGTGAAATACCAAATTATATGAAACATCTTTAATGGTTTTTGACAAACCTCCAAGGGTTGCTCGTAAAATAAGAGACAAATCATTGATTTCTTTCTGAGTTATTTTAGAAAAACTAGTCGTGTGTTTTTTTGGAGAAATACAAAATTCGTATGGATATGATGGAGCCCAAGGACAAAATGCAATGAATCCCTCAGTTTGAATAATTTGTCTAGGACCACCCATTTCATCATTAACAATTT
>DATIFS010000073.1:0-5860 GCA_035455105.1 Nitrosarchaeum sp. | reverse complement strand
CCTAACCATATTTTCAATTGAGCCTGCACGGAAAACCGCATTAATCGCCTCCATATGGTTTCGGTGTCCACGATATGCCAAAGTTGCATCATGTACATTCATTCCAAGTGATGTTCCTAATGTGGCATATTCTATATCATGAACTGCCAAAGCATTTCCAGCTAAAACTCCGTCTACATATCCTAATCGAATCAATTCTGCAACCGAATCAGCAGCACCAGTATGAACAATTGCAGGACCTCCAACGATTATGATTTTGCCTCCTTCTTTTTTTGTTTTGTAAATGTCTTCAGCTACCTTTTTCGCAATATGTTGTGTTGGTCGTTCACTAGAGCTTGAGCTTCCCATAAATTCAAAAACATTTACCCCTTCTCTTGGGCGTTCAGGAGGGGTAATCTTGATGCCGTTTTCTCCAACTATTACATTGTCTCCTTTTTTTATATCTCTAATTGGCACACAATATGCTCTGTTATCTTTAATTACAATACATTTGTCCATCATCATATTTTCAACTTGAATCCATTTTCCATTATGAAAAACATGTGTGTGATTATTTGTTGTACTGTAAAAATTATCCGGCATCACCATGTCTTTTGGTGCTTTTTCTAATACTACTTCTCTCTGTATTTTTGATACAGCACCTTCTCGATAAATTGTTTCTAAAATTTCATCTAGGTGTTTTTGAGTTTTGCCTATAATTGATAATCTGGCATAAGATGGATCTTTTTTCTTTGTTCCAATACTGATTTCTTCTACTTGAAATTCTCCATGTAGATCCATTATTTTATCAAATATTTTTGTAAGAATAGATGAATCGATAAGATGACCGCTGACTTCAATCTCTTGAGAGAATTTTGCCATTTCTTATTCTAGAAATGATGATAACAAAAGCTTTACGCTGATTTTTTTTGACTATATTTGATAAAAAACTGGATATTTGACTAAACCGGTAGTACTACTTTGCCCTTGTATTCTAAAATATTGTCTTTTTGTAATGATTGTTCTAGTATTTGTTTTTGCTCTTTTGTAACTCCCTGTACAATTGTTTTGGATATGCCATTTTTATCAACCAATGCAAGGATATAGCCACTGTTATCTGTTAAAACAAATCCTGCAGATTCATCAACAAATGCATAAAGATTTTCTTCTCCAACTGGTTCCCACACATTTGTTTTATTGTCTCTTAATGCAAGTGCAGGCATTGCTTTTCCATTAGTCAGTTTATTTAGGTACTCTCTAGCGTTTGCAACTCTTTTTTGACCTGTCTTTAAAGCTTGAAAATACTGCATAACGCAAAGTAAACCTGATTGTTATAAAAACAGTATCTCAAAAGACTGTTATATCTTTCAAATCTGATAAAATCATGCCTCTAACAAATAATGTAATAATAAAACTAAATGAAATCACCTCCATCATCGAAGATAAAAACAATCTAAAAGAGCATGAAATAGAAGAGATCAAATTAATCTTTAAAGAAATTCTCAAAAGCGGTGAAAGATACGATGTTGATGACATTGAATCATGGTTTGAAAACGAAGGTAGTTGGACAAACAAAGCATCTCGAATTAGAGTAATTAATCTGTCTCATTATGTTCAAGATAAATATGAGCAGACAGCAAGACTACGAATTATCTCTGATGAATAATATGTAAATTTGATACGAATTAAGTTTCTAATTGTTTTAACAGTCTACTGACTATTTTTGCATTTTCTTGTCTCTCTTCTAATATTTCTTCAATTCTTTGATTTTTTGTTTTATCTTCTGATGATATTATTTGAAAATACTCTTCATCCAAATCATTATTTGCTTGCAGTCTTTTGATAACTTCAAAAAGAATTCCTATGACTTGTTTTTGTGCTTCAATTAACTCATCTTTACTATTTTCAGACATTTTACTCCTCAATAATTTTTTTAAACAATTCTACTAGTTTTGGATGTGTTATGTTGTTTTTAGCAGAATCAAAAAAAGAGCGCAGTTTATCATCAGAATATCCGTCTTTTGAATAAATTTTTGCTTGTAATGCCATTTCAAATTTATCTAATTGATGAACAAATTTTGCTTCTTCAGATTTCTCATTTTGGTAATCTTTCCATAATTCATGATATTGTATTTGAAGTGATTGTGGCATATCGTCAATGATCTTTTCCATAGTATTATTTTCTAAAAACATTTTTTTCTGATTTGTGATTTTATCTGGAGTGATATCGCCTGTAATGGATTCTGCTAAATCATGTAAAAGAATCATTTTTAATATTTTTTCAGTATTGTATTTTTCCAAATCAGAGAAGATCATTCCCATTATGGCCATTGAAAACGTATGATCTGCAACTGATTCAGGATGACTAATCGACAATTTATCAATCCAACCCTGACGTGGTATTTTTTTTAGATTAGATGCTATATAAAAAAAATTTAGAATCAAATCTGTGAAATAATTATCAAATTATGTTTTAAATGGAATTTGGCATGGATATCTTGTCTTTTTTGAATCATTTTGGAATTTCTTTTATATGCTAAATTATCATAAACATAATTAATAGACAACAAACTTGATTGAAAACAATTGGTAATAAATAATTCGAACAACATAATAGTTGAGATATTCTTTATCCAATATTGAAAATATATACAAAAACTGGTGATGATGGAACAACAGGATTACAAGGGAATTTCAGAGTGTCTAAATCACATCCAAGAATAATGGCTTATGGTACAATTGATGAAGTAAATGCAGGACTTGGAATTGTATTAACTAATGAAATTGATCAAGATGTATCTGCATTATTAAAACAAATTCAAAATGAGTTGTTTGTAGTTGGGGCGGATCTTTCAAATCCCAATTTAACAGATAAAAAAAATCGAGTTACTATGGATATGATATCAAATATAGAAAAAAATATCGATAAATTTGAATCTGAATTGACTCCTCTAACTAATTTTATTTTGCCTGGAGGCAATATCGTGGCTGCACAATTACATCATGTTAGAACAGTAGTACGTAGAGCTGAAATATGTACGGTGATGCTGAGCTTACAAGAAAACATTAACAGTAACTGCATTCAATATCTCAATAGGTTATCTGACCTTTTTTTTGTCTTAGGACGTGTAATGAATAAACGAAATGGGCAAAAAGACATACTTTGGAAAATCTAAAGAACAAATATCTGTTAATCATTTTTAATAAAATCTGACAAGTGTAATTTAGATAATGAAAATAACAGTGATTTCTACGGTTATGAAAAATAATGATATTGTATAATATGTGAATAAGGTTCTAATTTGAACAGTAAAGACAACTTTTAATTCCTCAACTTAAAGCAAATTTGTTGTGCCAGCGTAGCTCAGCCTGGGAGAGCACTCGGCTGAAGACCGGGCTGTCGGGCGTTCAAATCCCCCCGCTGGCATTGTCTATTTTATAGAATTTAAAATTCACAAAATATGGAATTTTGATAATATTCCATTTATTAAAATAATACTAATCAAAAATTCAAAAAAATTATTCTGCATAATATTTAAAAACAAGGTAGCCTCTTGATTTTCGACATTAATGGTTGAAAAAAAAGTAAAAAAAGCGTCTCCAAAAGCAAAAGTCACTAAAGCAAAAGCGTCTCCAAAAGCAAAAACATCAAAATCAAAAAACAAAAAGACAAAAGAAGTACCTAGCGATGACATGGGTATTGTGATAGTTGATGATGATATCGTCATTGATCAAGAGAAAGTAAATGAAGAAAGACGGGCGTATCTTGAAGAATCTAGATCTCAAGACGCATATGACTAAAGCAATCTTTATTCGATCCAATATCTTATAGTATCTATGAAAGCATTATGCCTGATTACTGTAAAACCAGGTAAAGTAGACATTGTTGTTGAGATACTAAAGAAAAAGAGAAAAATAGTAAAAAATGTGATGATAGTTACAGGTCGTGCAGATATTGGAGCCATTTTACATGGAACTATTGATGAAATTAACAACACTGTAATAGATTTTAAAAAAATTAAAGAAATTGTAACAACTGAGACATTAATTGAAGTGGAGGTAAATATGGGATGGTAAGAGCAATTGTATTAGTCAAATCTCCTAAAAAATTAATTGCGGCAAGGTTACGTAAAGTTGACTCTGTCTCTGATTCATTTCCAACAAGTGGACAATTTGATGCAGTAGCTATTATCGAGGTAAAAGACCTAGGGAAGATCAAAGAAATCACTAATCAAATTCAAAAAATTAATGGTGTTGAACGAACTGAAACTATGGTTGAGGTTCAATGACAAAGAATTTAACATACTTTGGAGTAGGGTGTTTGTGAACATCAAAAAAGTAGGAAATGTAATTTTAGCAGTAAAGGATCTTGACAAGTCCTTGGATTTTTATCATAATATTATAGGGTTACCAATAAAAAGACAAAGACGTTCTTGGGTGGATTTGGGAACTTCAGGAGCATTATTGAGTTTACATCCTGCGTCATTGACTGCGCAACATATTGGTAGTTCTATTGAAAATGGAATCACGATTGGATTTTTAGTAGGCGATGTTACATCCGCAGTTGAAGAATTAAAATCAAAAGGCGTTAGAATTCATCGTAATATTGTAGATAAAGACGCAGGAAAAAATGCTGTTATTTTAGATCCTGATGACTATTTGATTTCTTTGTTTGAACCAATCTTTGATGATAAAGCTGAACAGACAAGCGGCTACCATGGATTTACTCCAGCTTAAATTTCTTTTTTGATTAATTCAATTATCTTATCAATATTTTTCTCTGTTTTATCTATGGAAATGTAATAAGTCATTTCTTCTTTTTGAAAAATTATAATCGATACTTTTTGGTGTTGCAATAATACATATTCTAATTTGCCCATCGCATTTACCGCATCTCTTCTTAATGTCATTAATGTAGATATGACAAAAAATTCATTTTTTACTTGTTCTGATTTTAATAGTGGTTTTACATTGGGTCTGACAATTCCAGTCAACGTTCTGCCGTAGGCATTTACGATGCCTACATATCTAATACTGGCAGATAATTGGAGAATGGTTTGGCATTTTTTTCGGTACTGTGTAATTTTATCTTTCCAGATTTCAGAAGGGGTCTTTGCCATGATCAAAGTAAGGCCTGAAATTATTAAACGTATTCGAATATACTGATGTTATCTAATGTTGTAATCCAAAGTTTATTTTTAAAAATTACTTTATAACAAGATTATTGCACTAATACAGTTCCAAATGTGACTGTCTTTGAAACAGTTGCCCCCTGAGTATCATAACCTTCAACATGCATTATCATTAAGTAGCTTCCAGGAATAATTTCTCCAGTCGTTCCTGTTGTGGCAGGAGGATTCTTTGGTGAGGAAAAAGTCAAATTTAGAGTAGCTAGAGCAGGAAATGCAATACTGTCTTGTTCAGATGTAACTGCAGTGCCATTTGCTTGTAAAATCAATGATGCGTATGTATTTGAATTAGATGCATCCTCAAATGTGACTCTAGTTTTTCCAAAAGTAATCCAAGCTGTCTCTGGACCAACATTATACATTTGAATATCAAAGGATTGATCCCCCTGTATTGTAAGATATGAACTAAATGAGGAATCTGTAGATGGTGTTTGTAAAAAGGAATTATCTGTAAGAGTCATCGATGTATCATCTATTCTCATATCCATATCTAATCCTGATACAAATTGCATATCAAATACTAGTCTTTGTGTGTCTAAGAAACTAACTGCTGTTCCTACATTCTTTGTATAATTGAAACTATTCAAAAACTCCCCATTTTTTTTACCATCTAAAAATTTCAAAGGATAACTTAGATCAGTTCCAATATTTGATACAACAACTCCATTTTCATCTGTTTTGTTCATGTAAAA
>DATIFS010000072.1:0-21823 GCA_035455105.1 Nitrosarchaeum sp. | reverse complement strand
TGCTAATAATATTGCCATTTTCGCAACTTTAGGTTCAATAATTTGTAATGCATCTCTTATTTGCATAGAATTACTAGTATCTACCAAATCATTACTTGTTAATCCATAATGAATCCATGGCCTTACATTTTTTGTACATTTTTCACTCAGTGATTCAACTAATGCTGCAGTATCATGATCACTTTTTGCTTCTAATTCTTTGATTCTTTTTACAGTTATTTTTCCTGACATTGCAGCAGTATGAATAATTTTACCTGCAGTTTTTGGAATAATTCCAATTTCACTTTGCGATATTGCAGCTGTACCTTCAATTTCTAATTGATAATTTACTTTTTTTTGTTCACTAAAAATGTCTATCATCTCTTTAGTCCCATAACGTCCACTATCTATCGGTAAAATTGCCAATGATTAGTCTCTTAAAACATCAAAAATAAATCTACTTCTTTGTCATCTTTTATGTATATAATGCGTTCACAATATCATCTGCCTCAAACAATTGTGGATAATTTTTTTAGATTTAGTGTTTTGAAACCAAATCATAATAATGATAAACTAGGTTCAGTAATAAAGAGTAAAAAGACCAAATTACTCCGATATGTTATTGAATTCAAAACAAAAAATTGTACTAATTGTAGGATTACAAATTGCTCTAATTGTTTGTAGTTATTTGGTGCTAGTACATCTTGAATCCCAACGGCTTGAAATAGGAGAATCTATCAATTATGCAGGATTAAACAGATTTTTGACTGTGAATACCCATCTAGAAGTACATGAGTCAACTTTGGAACATGATATCACAGTAAGTCCAGAATCACTTGAAAAACTCAAAAAGAATCTATTTCTAATAAAAGAAGGTGGTACAATGGATGATCATTCCATTAGTCCATTACCATTAGAATTAGAAGATGATTGGAGAAAAACATATGATGACTATTTAATTTTTGAAAAAAATGTTCTAACTATTTCAAACACTGATCCTAAAAATATATCTGATATTCATACACAGCTTGATACATCATCAGAAAATCTTGTTCGTAGCTCAGACGAACTTGTTACAAAATTAACTGTATTTCTTGCAAGAACATATGTCACACTAATACAATTACAAATTGCTTTACTTTTAATCAATACATTTGTTCATATTTTGTTAGTGTTTATGATATTCAGAATCCTCAATAAAGATATGGATGAAAAACTTCGATTAGAAAAATTTGCAACTATTGGAAAAATAGGATCAAGTATTGCACATGATTTAAGAAATCCATTAACTGTAATCAAGGGTTCTATTGAAATTTTAAAAATGCGAAAAAATGATATGGATGAATCATTTGAAAAAACACAATACAAAAAAATCTATGATTCAATTAATAAAATAACTTATTTTACAAATGACATTCTAGATTATGTACGAACCGCAGAATTAAACAAAGAAGCATTTAATTTTTCTGAAATTATTCAAAATTCTTTACATGACATCACAATTCCAAATCACATTGAAATCAAATTACCAATACATGATTGTAAAATCAACGCAGATAAAATAAAACTAGGGACAGTAATCACAAATTTGATAAAAAATTCAATAGATGAACTTGATAAAAATGGAACAATTACAATGAATTTGAAAGAGACATCAAATCATGTAATTTTTTCTATTACTGATACAGGAAATAAATTATTAGAAAAAGATCTCTCAAAAATTTTTGAACCTCTTTATACTACCAAACAGATGGGCACAGGCTTAGGATTAGCTAGTTGTAAAAGAATTGTGGAACTACATGGAGGGAAAATAGCTGCCAGTATAAATCCTACAACCTTCACCATATCACTACCAAAACAATAAGTTTTTTCAGAGTCTGTCTTTTGGGTAATGGTTATCTAATATCTCTTTTAATTTTTCAGCCGAATACGGTTTTTCAATTAACTCTAATGCGTTTTTACTTTTTGCTATTGCCCATTTTGAATAATCTGAATGAGCAGTCATAAAGATAATTTTGGCTTTAGGAAATTCTTTTTCAATTTCAAAAAATGTATTATATCCATCCATTTTTGGCATTTTTACATCTAGAAAGACTAATCCTGGCTGATACTCTTTGTATTTTGAAATCGCGTCATATCCATTTTTTGCTTTAATTACATTGTAACCAAAAAACTCTAGGAAAGTTACAGTAGTATCTAAAACTGCTTCATCGTCATCTGCTACTAAAATCAATCCCTTCTTATTCATATTTAATATTCCAAACGTGGTTAATTTTAAACAATTTCTATACTATTCAAAATTTTTGAGCGTTTTTTATAAAACATTTGTGCCTCTATGATAAAATCTAAGAACCATTTTTTAATCTCTGGATCATTTTCAAGAATTTTTTTAAGATATTTTTTATTGTTTTTACTTTTTTGATTCATCAAATTTGGAAAATATAACAAAGTAATATAAAACCATAAAGAAATTAAATTTCCAATCTTCTGCTCATTAAATGATTCTGTAAGAATATTTGATTTTATGCCAAAATAAGAAATCAATTCATAAAATTCGTCATTTTTAATACTTATGATGTTTGGATTGTCAAATAGTAATCCTTTACCAAGTAATGCAATATTGTAAATATTATCTCCTATCATTGATTTTAAAAAATCCCATTTACCAAAAATTAATGGAAGAATGATTTCATAATTTTTTGCTAGCTTATCTATTTCTTTTTCACTGAAATTTATTTCATCTAGACAATAAAGAATTCCAAAAAGCGATAAACGATATATATTTCCAGAATTTCTCTTTGTAGATTTACTGTCAACTAAAACAATATTGAGATCTACTATTCCTTCTGAATGTTTGCCTCTATCGATTCTTCCTATTAGCAGTCGTCGATATTCTTTTTCTTTAGTACGTATTTTATTAATATCATTTGCAAACTTGATCCTTGCCATGTCCCAAGTGGTTAGAGGTCCTTCTAAAGCAAGCATTTTGATAATTTTTTGTACATTTTCACTATGCTTCGATTTTGAGGCTAAAGTTCCGTATAATCGATGAGCATTTGGGCGAATATGATACTTGTATGACAACAAACTAGGAGATTTATTATCATTAAGAATAACCATACCGCAAATGGTATGATAATTTAATATAAAATTTCTTATTTACATATAATGAGTAAATAAGATGGCTGAAAGAATTACTATTATGTTGGAAAATGACATAGCAAAAAAGCTTAGATTAAAGCAAGCAAAAATGATTCAAACTTCAACTAAAAATGTAAGTTTCTCTTATGTGATCAATGAAACATTACGTTCTGCTTTGAAATAAAAATCATTTTTTATTTAAGAGATTTTTTAAGCTTAATGTTTCTCTAATCTAATGTCAATCATTATTTCACTAGAACTCTTATGTAATCTGAGTGTGCTGTGTCTCTTTTGATTGTAAATGATTTAAATTGGCTTGAGGTAAAATTTTACCATTACTTATGTCTACAATAATTCCTAAAAAAATTGGAGAAAATCAATATCTTATTGAGGCCGATTCTAATTTTGGAATGAAAGTTCCAGTAAAAATCTATGCAGATGAAGAATTACTTCAGAAAATGTTACAGGATAGAACTATCATGCAAGCAAAAAATGTTGCAACCATACCTGGAATTGTAGGTCATAGTGTAGTCTTACCTGACGGTCATGAGGGATATGGATTTCCTGTAGGTGGTGTAGCAGCTATGGATGCTGAAGAAGGCATGATCAGTCCTGGGGGAGTAGGATATGATATTAATTGTGGTGTTAGATTATTACGATCAAATTTAACTGAGAAAGACGTTAGATCAAAACTCCAAGAACTTGTAACTGATCTTTTTAGTTCAATCCCATCAGGTGTAGGCTCTAAAGGAGCAATAAAATTAAGTCACTCTCAGCTTGACGAAGTTCTTGTACGAGGGGTAGATTGGGCAATTGATAATGGGTATGGTTCATCTCATGACGCAAATGTTTGTGAAGAAAATGGACAAATAAAAAATGCTGATCCAAATAAAGTCTCAGATAAAGCAAGAAAAAGAGGTGCCCCTCAACTTGGAAGTCTAGGTTCTGGAAATCATTTTCTTGAAGTGCAAAAAGTAACTGAAATTCATGATGAAGAGGCAGCAAATAGAATGGGAATTAAAGAAGGAACAATTACAATTTTAATTCATTGTGGTTCTCGTGGGTTCGGTCATCAGGTTTGCAGTGATTACCTAAGGATCTCTGAACAATCTATGGAAAAATACGATATTCATTTAGCAGATAGAGAACTTGCATGTGTCCCAAATACATCTGAAGAGGGTGAATCATATAGAAAAGCAATGTTTGCTGCATTAAATTTTGCATGGAGTAATAGGCAAATGATTACTCATTGGACTAGAAAATCTTTTGAAAGAGTTTTCAATCAGACTGAATCTGATCTTGATATGAGTTTAGTTTATGATGTTGCTCACAATATTGCTAAAGTTGAAAAACATAAAGTTGAAGGCAAAGAAAGAAAACTTGTAGTTCATAGGAAAGGTGCAACACGTGCATTTCCTGCAAATCGAAATGAAGTTCCATTAAAATACCGAGATCTTGGACAACCTGTTTTGATTCCAGGTTCAATGGGAACTTCTAGCTGGATATTGCTTGGACAACCCAACTCTATGGATTTGAGCTTTGGTTCTACTGCACATGGAGCTGGAAGAACAATGTCTAGATCAAAAGCAAGAAGAGATTTTACAGAAGACAATGTTAGAAAATCACTTAATGATAAGGGCATATTTATCAAGGCATTAACGCGTGATGGAGTTGTGGAAGAAACTCCTCAAGCATACAAAGATGTTGATGCAGTTGTTAATGTTTCTCATAATCTTGGAATAGCCACTAAAGTAGCAAAATTGGTGCCTATAGGTGTGATTAAAGGTTGAGTGAAGAAGATTCCGAACTTGAAAGATTAAAGGCAAAACGACTTGCAGAAATGCAACAAAATATTTCATCCAGAAAAGAAATAGAATCCACAAATAATTTATCTCCAAAAGAAACAAAGCAATCCAGAGATATTCTTGTTGAACGTCTTGGATTCAGAGGTTTAGAAGTTTTAAAAAATGCAGAATCACAATTTCCAAATGATACAAAAATGGTTGTAGAAAAATTGGCTGAACTGATAACCTCTGGAGAAATCACTGAAATTCTTGATGGTGGAAAATTATTGATGTTATTTAGATCAATTGGTCTTAACATAAGAATGGAAACTAAGATCAATGTTGAACAAGATGGAAAGTTTGTATCACTTTCTGATAAATTAAGTAATCGTTCATTAGATGATGAATAATGAATACTGTTTTTGAAATAAGTTCACAAAGTTACAGTGATGATTTACTACTTATAAAAAAAACATTATCTCATATGGAAACTTTAGTTGGTAGTTATAATGGATATACTCTTGGTGAACCCACTTCAAAATTTGGATGGACATTTTTTAAATTAGCTTTTAAACCAAATTTGCAAAATGCAATAGAAGAAAAATTTGCAGACATGTTAAACAAATATCGTCTAAACAATAATTCTCAAAAATTTACCAAATTTATGACTGATTATTTTCAATCTAAGGGTTGTAATATTAGAATTAAAATGCTTGACTAAACTCTTCTTCCTCTTTTTCCACCCTTCTTTCTGGTGGTGTCATGAGGAATTGGTGTTACATCATCTATTCTTCCGATTTTAAATCCCCCTCTTGCCAAAGCTCTGATTGCAGCTTGTGCTCCAGGTCCTGGTACTCTAGAACCTACTCCTCCAACAGCTCTTACTCTGATATGAAATCCTGTGAATCCTTTTGTATGTGCAACTTCTACAACTGCGTTTGCAGCTTTCATTGCAGCAAAAGGTGATGATTCGTATCTATCTGCATTAACATGAACTCCACCTGAACTGATAGAAACAGTTTCCCCACCTGTAAGATCAGTCATGTGAATAATTGTATTGTTATAACTACTGTAAATATGAGCAATTCCCCATTTTTCAGGACCGTCTGTTTTTGTCTCTGGTCTGGATTTTGTTTGAATTTCCTCAATTTCTTCCTCTTCAATTGGGGCTTCTACTTCAATCTCAGCTTCAATTTCTGACAATGTTTAATCACATCTTAAAGGGTTTAAAAAACATTGATTTTCTGAATTCTTCATATTTTGGGCATATTGAATTCAATTATTATTCAAATACTGTATTTTTCTATATTTTGTATGGGATCAATCCTTTGGATTGCAATAGGCATTGCAATTTTTACTGCACTACTGGGCTCCTTACTTTTTCAATTTCTAATCCCTAACAATTTCAGAATAAACGCATTGGAAGAAAAATGTGAAAAAATTGCTAAAGAAGGATTTCAAATACATGTTATGTATCCTGATCTTCAGCCAGATGAACTCCCTTCAGGCGATTTAAACAGATTGACATATCTTGATGAAATGTGGATTAATGAATGTGTTTCAGGTTTACCTGCAGAATCTATTTTTAATATTATTCAAAAAGTAGAACATGATTTCTACTCTGGTCAATAATTTATTTTCTAAAGTAATGCCAACCTAAATCTTTTAAAGGAATCTTGTTTTCTTGATTTTCAAGAAATACACCTCTACCTTTAGTTACATAACCAATTTCAATCACTGGCGTTTTTAATAGCAATGCATTTTTTTTAATTTGGTCTTTATGTTTTTTTGAAACAGTAAACACAAATTCATATTCTTCACCTCCGTGAAATATTAATTCCATTGGATCTATCTTATGTAATTTAGCAAATTTGAAAAGATCTCTTCCAGTTGGAATATTGTTTATAATGAATTTACATTTACTTTGATTTGCCATTTCATTTAATGTTGTGGAAAGACCATCACTAGAATCCATCGATGATGTGAAATGTTTTCCATTTCTTATTCCAAAATCTAATTTTGGGTATGGATTAACGAACGATTTTATTGCCTTTTTAACAAAATGTCTATCTCCTTTCATTTTTTCAAGTAATATTTTTAGGCCTGATGCAGTATATCCAAATGGACCAGTCACAAATATCGCATCTCCCGTCTCTGCTCCTTGTCTTTTTACTATCTTATTGGCTATTCCAAATAATGATACGTTGATTACGATCTCCTTTCCTTCATTTGTATCTCCACCTAAAATTTTGAAATTAAATTCATCTGACGCACATCTAAATCCTTTTGCCATTTCAATGATTTTTTTACGGGATATTTTTTTTGGTAAATTCAATGAAATCATTCCATATTGAGGCTTGATTCCCTTTGCAGCAAAATCACTAATACATGCTATAATGCTTTTTCTAGCAGCCTTAGAGATTTTCATTTTTGGAGGCATGTCTGTACTTTGAACAAATGTATCTATTTTTGCAACAATTTTTGTTGTACCTAGTTTGAAAATTTCAACATCTTCTGAAATGAATTTTTTATTTCCTAGTTTTTTCTGAAAAATTTTAATTATTGTTGATTCATTTAATATCGTCATAACACTGTTTCACTAATTCTAATGTATTTTTCACAATCCTCTTGCATTTATCTACATTGTTTGATTCTGCTGAAACTCTTATGATATCTTCAGTATTTGATTTTCTGATCAACACCCAACTATCTTCATCTATTATTCCTTTAATTCCATCTTGCGTGATAACTTCAGAGTATTCTTTTTCTAATCTGTTTGAAATTTTTTCTATAACTTTGTCATGAAATCTAGAATCTATTGTGATCTTTTCTCTTTGTTGTTCATAACTTTCCATAAAATCTAACACTTCATTAAATTTTGAATCTCCCAACATTGAGGCTATGAGGCCACTAGTTAGAATTCCTTCTCTGCAGTAATTGAATTCTGGTAAAATAAAACCTGCACTACTTCCTTCTCCACCAGCCTGAGCATTTGTTTTTAACATTAAATCTATGACATTTGCTTCGCCAACTTTTGATCTCTTAACATTACCTCCTTTTTCTTTGATGAATTTTTCAATGGAGATGCTTGTATCGATACTTAATACAAATTGTTTATATCCCAATTCTAAAGATTTTGCAACTCCCAAGCCTAATGTTACATCTGGAGTTTGTTTTTTTCCTTTTCTTACAACTACTAACCGATCTCCATCTAAATCAAAAGCGAATCCTATCTCTTTTTTAGATGTTGCAGAAATCAGATCTGTTAAATTATCTACAGTTGGATCAGGACCTCTAGTACAATTATCTAGGTTTTCATTAATTACGTCTACTTTACACCCTAACTGTCTTAACAAATTTGGAGCGAATTCCTTTGCAGCTCCTCCCCCAATATCAATAACGACATCTGGATTGTTTTTTATATCTCCTATGAGTTTTTTTGCATCTTCTAAATATGACGATGTTATTTGTTCTTCGTTTCCAATTCTTGATTTTAAAATTTCTTGGTTCTCAATGATTATCGGTAGTTCTTTTTCATTAATTCCTCTCCCGTTAATGATGAATTTTAATCCGTTCCATTCTAATGGATTATGTGATGAAGTAATCACTAATCCTGCTCCGTATTTTCTTGATTCTCGAAAAACTACTGGAGTTGGCACTGTTTCTAAATTATATGTATTTATTCCATTTCTCATTAATGCTGCTGATGCAATTTCTTTGATCATTGTTCCTGATGGTCTCGTATCTTTTCCTATTACACACTTTTTAGATTCAATTAAAGCTGAAAAGTTATTGCAAAATTGTAATGTGTCTTTTAGATTAAAATCCTCTCCAAATATACCTCTAATTCCAGAAATTGTTTTTTTCATTTGATCCACCTCGGAAAGGCTTTTTATTAACTCTGATGGCATAACCGAAAAGTGCCTTGGTAGCTCAGCCTGGTAGAGCGAACGCCTCGTAAGCGTTAGGTCGTGGGGTCGGAGCCCACCCGAGGCTTATTATAATTTTTTAAAATTGTATGTTTTTTTGAGATTTTTAATTATCTAATGTTTCAATGTCTATTTCTAATTCTTTTCCTAAACCTTTCCACCACTGTTTCATTTCGTTCTCCATACTCCCCTCATAATTACATCGAATTCTCCTTTATAGATCTGTCGGTTGATCAAATATTGATCAATTCTTTATGAAATCCTAAATCTAAATATTTTTTTAAACTATCTTGTTTTCTTTTTGTCTTATCTTTTTTCTATAAATTATAATTGCTAGTGTTCCAACTGCACACCCAAAAAACACTGGCCATCGTAATTCACTTCCTATCATTCCCACATAAGAATAAATTGTACCTCCAATCAAAGCAAATCCTATCAATTCTAGAGTTTTAATCATGTTTTTCTATTATTCAACAGTTAAATTAAAAAGATATATGGTTTTGTAAATCATAATTCTTGTGGATAAATATCTCATGGTTATCGTCATTTTTCTTATTGTATCAATTCCAATAGCATTTGTATCGCCTACTACGGGTCAAATTAGAGAACATCCGTTTATTTCATTATTTTATGCGTCAATTGGAGGAATATCTATAATCGTTCTTTACAGCTCATATAAAGAAAGAAAACAACGACAAAAAGATAACATAAAAAGAAGATCTAAAAAATAATTTTAAAGTTCTAATCCAAAAGATTCTGCAATACCTGCAAATTTTGCATAAGATTCCAAATATTGTCTTCCCTTTTCAGTTATTACAAATGTATTCTTATTGTCAAATTCTATTTTATTGATTAATCCAGAACCTGTTAAATTTTCCAAAAATTTTGATAATCTGGAATGTGATAGATTTGCTTTTGTTAGTAATGATGTTGTTTTGATACCTTGTTGACCTGACTGTTCAGCAGCAGTCAAAAGATCTGCGACAATTTGCATACTTGTTCTATAAGATACCATATTGATAATCAGTATAAATCCGAGATATAAGGGTATTACCATTAATTCAGATCAGATAAATACACTCTTATCTGATTTTTACTATATTGACTTCTAATTCTCCAGTTCCATGGTTTGATAGTTTCATGGGTGTTGCTTATCGATACTATGATCTTAGAATGAATATTGTACCTTTATTTGCTGATAGAAAAGAGGCTTCAACTATCTGGCATGATACTATTCATTGGTGGCAAGATTCATCGATAAAGGTTAGATTTGTTGAGATCGGTGATGAATACTGGATCATTATTGGTTCAGACTCTCAACGCCCTGAATCTAATTTCTCTTTTTTCAAGGTTTTACAAAAATCAGAAAATTATGAACGATTCAAAAAAGGACATGGTGGTGAAGCATATCTACGATTGGGAATTTATTCTAAAAAGGAACGTAAGAATGTAAAAAATGACGCTTTGTGTGATTGTGGACATGCAGCAGAAGATCACGATGAGGGTGACAATGATGTATGTTTATACAATGATTGTAATTGCAAAAAATTTTCTAGTTTTATGATAAATTTGCTAAAAAGAAAAAAAACAATTACTGACATTGTATTTCTTGAAGAAAAAAATGTAAAAGAAGATCCACTTGCATGGAATTGTCTTTATGTAAATAAATATTCTAAGTCTGATTAATTCTAATCTTCTTTGTTTACTCTAACGTGACTTCCTGGATAGTGTTTATCGATCTTTTTTGAATAACAGTCTCCGCATAAGGGACCTTTAATTCCCCACGCTTCCATGGGATTATAATGTAATGTTATTTTGTTATTACAAATTGTACATTTTTCTTTAGATCCCAAAGTAATACTGCTGTCTTTAATCTATATAAAAAAGATTCTAGATTTAATGGAATATCTGAAAAATCATGTTAAATAATACTGGTTTATATGAATTCTAGGTAGATAGTCTGACCAATGTAAACCTCCTGCAAATTTTTACTTGGCCTGACTTCTACCTATTTTAAAATCTAAAACAAGTTGTTTGCAAGTTTTTTCAAGACTAGAATTTCTTCTTCTTCTTGCCTTATTTTTTTATCTACAACTCTAAGCATTGAGTCATTCCATACATGTTGTGAAAAGAAGTTGTGTTTTGTATTTGCCAATTCTATTTCATCATCGACAACCGTATCTTCTAAAAATTTCGTTACCACGACATCTGCAATTTTTAAAATTCTTGAATTTAGTTTAAAACTTCGAAATATTGGCTCCATTTTTCTTACATCACTTTTAAAATCTCCTTTAGTTTCTAAGATTTTTTTATGTAAAATTCTAAAATAAACTCCCACATAAAACAAAGTTGCATATCTTTTTGTTTTATGTCCACCTTGTTTTCCATATTTTAATGTCTTTTTTGCATATTCTTTGACAAGATACGGATAAAGTAAAATTCTGTAATCGTCTTTTAGATTGTCATTGAATACGTCATCATATTTACTTCCCCTTGGAAGGAATTGAGCTGGAGAGCTGTATGCTTCTGTAGGTCTCTGTTCAATTCCTGCAACTAGAGCTTGAATCGCATCTTTTGCTACAATTACTCTTTTATGATTATCTGGCAGGTATTCATTATATGTAGAATCACCTTCATATTCTGATTGTTTTGATTTTGATTTTGTATCAAACGATCCTGCTTGAATTTCGTAAAAATATCCACAATTTTTTAATTGTGATTTAATAGATTTATGAAAATCCATTAATGAAACAAGATCCTTTCCTCTCACAGAATTTTGAGAATTTCTGTATTTTGTAATGTTATTTTGTTCTTGTTCATCATCTGCTTTGATTATGGTGACTGTCATTGAACCATCCATATTCTTAGTTCGTTTTGAATGATCAAGAATTGAATTAGATGTTTGTGCTCCATTTACAATTTGAGGTGCATGAAGTTCAATTATGTTATCTCCCAATTCTTCAAAATCACTAACTACAATTGTAATTCCGTTGTTATAATAGAAAAATTTTCCTGGATTACTCTGAAGTGTTTCTCGTAATCCTTTGTTTACAGTTGTTTTAAATTGCATCCATTGTCTTATGTTTGATTCAAAAACATAGTCTCTATTCTTACTTACAAATTCGGTTAGCTCTCTTAATTTTAAAATTCCAAGAATGGTGTTTTCATGCCTAAGCATTCTTTCTAATTTTATTGATGATCTTTTTCCAGCAGCTGGTTTTTTTATCCGCTCCCATAATTTTTGAATGATCTTTTCAATATCTATAATTTCAATTAAATCATCTTGATATTCCACTTTTTGATCTGTAACATAACAGCATTTTATTTTTAGATTCTTTTCCTTAATTTTTGTAACAAGTTGTGCTAATTCAGGCCTCATTTTTGATATGTCTTTTCCAAGTAAACGTTTCGCATCTTCTTTGAACTTGGCAATTGCTTCAAATGAATGAGATGTTCCATATTTTGATTGAAAAAGCCTAATAGTATTATCTGAAAAATCTACTGGAAGATATGCATCAATGCCTAGATCATTTGCGCCATCTACAATTGCATCTGCAGCATCATCTTCTGTAGCCTCAAAAACTCGTGTGAGGACCCACTGAAGAAAATTATTGCCTTTTTCAACCTCACTTTTTGCATCTTCAGCATATTCTTGTATGCTTCCTTTGACATTTTCTGAAAATCCTTCTAAAGGTACACTGGAATTTTTTTGAACTAATAGAGCATGTGAACCTGGAATGTACTCTAATAGTCCGTTACCGTTTTGAGCCAATTGGTTTTTCTAATATGTTATATATTTAGAGAATTTGGTAATTACATAATAACTCTGTACTATATGTGATGTAATTTGTGGAAAAAAAGAATAATCATAATCTCAATTATTGTAATTGTTGTAGGTATGATAGCAGGAATTATCCTATCACAAAATTCTCATATTGTTCATGATTCTGATAACCTAAAAACCATCAAAGGTGATGTTGTAATGTCTACAAAAGTTTCCCGGCCAGGATGTGAAAAAACTGATTCATGTTATACTCCATCAAAAATTGTAATAAAACAAGATAACTCAGTCACTTGGGTAAATGAAGATGCTGCGTTTCACAGTGTGACTTCTGGTCATTATGGTGAACCAAGTGGTCTTTTTGATAGTGGATATTTAGATCCTGAGGAATCATTCACATTTATTTTTGAAACTGCTGGGACGTATGATTATTTTTGTACATTACATCCTTGGATGAAAGGACAAGTAATTGTTGAATGATTTGAAATACTAACAGGTACCCGAGGGAGTCGAACCCCCTTGTATAAGCTTTGCAGGCTCACGCATAACCGTTCTGCCAGAGTACCGTTTTAAAAAATATGAAATGAATAATTAAACTCTTTAGATTAAAATTAAATAAATGGTTTTGAAGCTAGTTTGATATCTTCGGCTTTGATTGTTTTTCTTCCTGCATGTGATGCCATATCTACAGCACTTTTTGCAATGTTGTTAGCTAATTCTTCGATTATTCCTCTTAGTTCTTCCGCAGATTCATCGCTTACTCTCTCAGCACCTGCTTTCTTTAAGATTCTGTACATTGCTGAAATACCAAGTTCGGATGATTTCATTGACTTTTCTTTTCTTTTTTCCGATAAAAGATTGTGAGTAAAAAAATATCACTAAGGAATCGATTTATACAGACTATTTTGAAACTTTAATCATTGACTTGGCTATATGATTCTCATGTCCATTTATCTGATCCATATTATCAATCTCATTTGGATTATACCATTAATGGAATGGAAAACATGAAAATCAAAGCCTGCTGTGTATCTGTAGATACGGAAACATCTAAAAAAACTTTGGAGATTAGAAAAAAGAGCAAACTGATTTTGCCTTTCATTGGAATCCATCCAGAAAATACAGATGACAATCTTGAATTAATTGTAGACTTGATCAGTGAAAACATGCAACTTATTTCTGGTATTGGAGAGATTGGACTAGATCCAACATATGCAAAATCAGATGAAGACACTAAACGACAAATTCTTTTCTTTGAAACTTTCCTTTCTCTGGCAGAAAAATTTCAAAAACCTATTTCAATACACTCCCGTAAAAGTCTTGATGATGTATTTTCTATAATGACTTCTTATGACACTAAACATGCATTACTCCATTGGTTTGATGGAAGTAAAAAACAACTCCAAAAAGCTATGGATATGGATTACTTTGTTTCATATGGGCCTGTTATGATCTATGCAGATGATAAACAGACATTGTTATCTAAAACAACTGAAGCAAAAATTCTTGTTGAAACTGATGGTCCTGTAAGATTCTCTAAATGTTTTGAAATGAAGTCTGGACAAATTAGTTTTATTCCAAGTGTTGTGTTTTGTGCCTCTAAAATACTTGGTAAATCATATGATGAAATGGCTTTATTATTAGAGAAAAACTCGAAATCATTCCTTGGAATATAGGTATAAAAAACCCCAATTCATTACACGAACAATGGATAGAATTAAGCGTCTTTCATATGAGGTACTAGTTGATCATAAACCAAAGTTTGGAGAAGATTTTGCTAATAACAAAAAAGTACTAGATCAAATAGCTATAATTCGTTCAAAAGGACTTAAAAATGAAATTGCAGGTTATATTACAAAATTTATTAAAAAAGAAATCCGTGAAGAAAAAGTAAAACAGTCACAAATCGAATCTTCTAAAATTGAAAATCACACATTAAAAGAAAAAGTTTTTGAAGGTGACGATGATATTCAAGAAGTTATTGAAATTGTATCTGAACCAGAAACAAGTGAAGATGCAGAAGAATAAATCATATAACAACCAAAAAAATTAATTTTAACATTTCTGATGGTTAACATATGATAATAGTTAAACTTGTAGGGGGAGCAAAAAAATTATTTTTAACTAGTGAATTAAAAATTGATAAATCTGATATTTCTATTCAACAACTTATTGATTTACTCATAGAGTTAAAACCATCTGATACTCCTAATTTGGATGTTGAAAATATTCTGATAGCAATTAATGGTACTGATTCCTCTGCTATGGAAGGAAAAATAACTAAAATAAACAATAATGACGTGGTAAGTATTATTCCTGTTATTCATGGAGGTTCTTCTAAAAGATTATTTTTCAATATATCTAACAAATTAATCCAAGTAGTGGAAATTCAAGGTCAAAAACAAATTGATATCACTTATCTTGATATACTTAGAAAGAAATTTCCAACAATTAAATTTCAAGCTATATCAAGTAATTTTGTACTAAATAATTATCATCTAAAAAAAATTCTTAGCTTATCTGTTACTTTAGATAAAAATGATACATTGCTTTCAAATAAACTTGAAATAGATATTTTAATGCGTTTTGCTATCTCTCGTCAAATCTCTTCTGCAATTAATTCTGTAGGTATAAAACCGAATCAAAATTTTATACTAATTGCTTTTGGAAATAAAAAAACATTAGATGCACTTTATAAAGAATTAAGTCCCATGTCCATTAAAATATTCACTAAAGACTATGCTGCTTTCATTAGAAAATATTTTAAAATAACTGATAAGCAACTTGATGCAGTTTTATCAAAAAACCCACTTGAAGATATATTGATAGAAAAAGCTACAATCTTAATCTGATAAACTTCTTTTAGTTTTTTCTACACTTAAAATATCTGTGTTTTTAACAATGGCAATCCCTGTTTTATTTCCAAGTACTTCAATTAATACAACTTTGTCAGGAAATTCCAATGATACTTTATTTTCAATTTTTTTAGCAATTCTAGAAATTATGTCCTGACTTGAAATATTCGAATTTCTTTTCTCAATGGATATTCTATATGACTCTTCATTAGAAATTAATTTGATCAATGTTGAAATTCCGTTTTCAATATCTTCAATCTTTGTTTCTGTGACTTTTTGAATGGGTATTATTCTTAGGCAATATCTTATACACCATGGTTCATCTAGTATGATTTCTTTGATTTTTTTTATAACTTCAATAGGCTCTAACTTTGTTTCAACAGTCAAAATTCCTGACATGTTTGTAATTGTTATTGTAGGTTCTGAATCTCCCATTTTTTCTAAAATGTTTTCTGCTTCTTGTTTTGTTTCTGATTCTAAGTGTCTGGCGCATGTAATTATTAAATTCAAAGTACTTTCAAGATCTTGCTTCGTATTAAAACTCCTTCTGTGTACATTTTCAAGTTTATTTGTTTTATCACACTTGAATTTTCATTACTTGCTCATTTTTTTCTTTAATTATCTATTTATCTTGAATAAGTTTTTTAACAAACAAAAATTTCTAATAATTTAGCATGTCTAATCCACCATCTGAATATGAAGATACAGACTTTGAAGATGATTTTGATGATGATATGGATGAATTTGAAAATGCAGAAGATTAAATTGTTAAACCAAAGTTGTCTGCAAATGATGTGAATGTATAATATGCTTGTAAAAATTCTCTTCCTGTTTGACTGATCTTGTATTTATTCGAACCTTGTGCATCTACACGTTCTAATAATCCTTGAGATACCAGTGTTTGTAAAATTCTAGAAATTCTTGAATGTGAAATGTTAGCTTTTCTAATAAGATAAGTTACTGTAGCTCCATCTTGATCTTGAAGATCATCACGTGTAGTAGATAATATCTCTCCAATTATTTTCATATGTGTTCTATATTCAACCATGGTTATTCCTTGTATACGCTGTTTTCATAATTTCTATGAGAGTAAGATGATATTTTGTAATGTACTAAAAAGATAAAATAATTTGACAAATTTTCTCTGTGTAATTGATTTGAGCCTAGTGATTAATTATTCTAAATTATCATCAAATTTTATCTTAGTTAAAGGAATTTTGCTTATTGGGATAAACAACGCAATTAACCCTCCAATTTTGATAACTAAAGAAACTGGGTATAGTATTGATTCTGGAAATACAAATGAATACCATCCTAAAAATTCTCCAAGAGCTAACAACGCCAGTCCAATCGCTACGGATATGGCGCCCTTGTTTTTATTTTCAAAATATGATAATATTGTTTCAATTGCTCCATAAGCTAGTAAAATAAATGACACAGATCTAAAGATATGTTCTATTTGTACAGATGATACTAAAAATAATGGAAAAATTCCAATGGTTCTAAAATATCTTGATTTTGGAAAAAATGATTTGATACTATGTGAAAATGCTATGAAGAAGTATCCTACTGTTTGAACTACAATCCCTAAAGTTTGAATCCATCTTTCTATGTTCCCTGATTTTATTATGAAATCTTCTAACATGTATCCTACCCATATTATAAAAAATCCTGCGCTAATTGAAAAAAATGCAATTGTTAATCTAAATAATGTAGGACTGCCCGTATTTCTAAATCCAATTAATGACATTATTCCTATGATAAGTCCTACCAAAAATCCTACCAAATTTAGTATATTTTCTAATAGAAATTCCAATGATGTTTAACGATTCACCAATCTAATTATTTTAATCTGCTGAATGATTTTACTACGTTGTTAATCCCATTCATCTAATGAACCTGCTTTCTGTCCTTCAGTACTACCTGTATAATCTCCAAGAATGTCAGAATACGTCGTTTCGTTATGTGCCACAAATTTTACATATTCACCATAACTCATATCAAAATCACATGATTCACATTTTACAAAAGAAAAATCCATAGATAATTCTGCAATTTTCTTGCATTTTGGGCATTTTATCTTCATACATATTTTTGAATTTGTTATCTATTATTGCTTTACATCAATAAAAGATAAAAGGAGTTCTCATTTGCTATCTTCTATGAGTCGAACTTGTACAAAATGTAAAAACCAAATTCTTGATAGTGATGTACTTGATATGGTTGCTGAGAAATACCCAGTTTGTAACAAATGTTGGGCTGAATGGAAAGAATATCGAGTAATGGTGATGAATGAAATGAGACTCGATATGTCTATGTTGGATCACAGAAAATTATTGAAAAAACATGAGAAAATCTTTGCAGGTGTGCTTTCTCCTGAAGGGGAAATCATAGATTATACCAATGAAGATAATAGAAAACCAGACAAACTTCCAGATGCCTAGATTTTTAAGTATTTTTTTGCATTATCTGGTATAACTATCATTATTCTTCTTTTATCCTCAGTGTTTAGATCATTGATTATTTTTCTAATTGTTTGTGAAAGAATGTTTTTTTCTCGCTCATCTAATGTTAAGAATATCTCCAATATACCATCTAGATTAAACACAATTAATTTTTCTGGGAATTTAGAAATCTCATTAATATATCCTGAAAATAACTCATTTCGTTGATCTTCTGTAAGTGTAGTTAGAATCTCTAACCATGTTTTAAACAATTTTGCAAAATTTGGAAAAGGAATTGTAGGTCCTGCTTCTAAAGCGTTATTGATAATTTCTTTTTTCTCTGCATCTGACATTGAAAAAAACTCCATCATTCTTTTCTTCAAAACAGGTATTCTAAGAAAATCTGGAAGATTTGCTAAGATCACTATGATATTTCCTGCATAATTTGGTCCTGCCATGATAATTTCTATTTTTAATTGAATATTAAATCATCTGACAACACTTCAGCTTAAATAAACGAAATTTAGATTTGACAATATGGCTGCTACTGTTGTTGTCGGTGGATTTTTTGGTGACGAAGGTAAAGGAAAAATAATATCATATCTGGCAATGAAAGATAACCCAAAAATCATAGTTCGTGGCGGTGCAGGTCCAAACGCTGGTCATACGATTAGAGATGGTGATAAAATATACAAAGTTAGAATGCTTCCTAGTGGATTTCTAAATAAAAATGCTAAAGTAATGATCGGTCCTGGAGTTGTAATTAATCCATCTGTTTTATTAAAAGAAATACAAGATTTTGGTGCATCAGGACGTACATTTATTGACAAACATTGCGGTATTATTGAAGAAAGTCATCTTGCACGTGATTCTAAAGGAGAATTGAAAGAAAAGATTGGTAGTACCGGTTCTGGTACTGGTCCTGCAAATGCAGATAGAGCTATGAGAATTTTAAAATTAGCAAAGGATGTCGATTCATTATCCCCATTAATAACAGACGTTCCTGCCGAAATAAACTCTGCACTTTCTTTACATCAAAATGTTTTAGTTGAAGGAACTCAGGGCACTTTTCTATCTCTATGGCATGGGACATATCCTTTCGTCACTTCAAAAGATGTCACTGCTTCTGGAATCTGTGCTGATGTTGGACTTGGACCAAAAAAAGTCGATGAAGTAATTGTTGTATTCAAATCATATGTTACACGCGTTGGTACTGGACCATTAGCAAAAGAACTTACGCTTGCAGAAGCTGAAACTAAAGGTTGGTCTGAATTTGGAACAGTTACTGGTAGGCAGAGGCGTGCAGCTGATTTTGACTTTGATTTAGCTAGGCGTGCAATAATGCTCAATAGTGCCACTCAAATTTCTATAACAAAATTAGATGTAATATTTCCAGATTGTGTAGGCAAAACTTCTTTTGAAGAACTTTCTAAAGATGCACAATCATTCATAAATAATATTGAAAATAAATTAAACACGCCTGTAACAATAATAGGAACTGGACCTGCTATCAATGAAATCATTGATAGAAGAAAATAGGCTGAAAATTTTTGGGTAAGTTTAATTTAGTATTACTCAAAAAATAACTGTGGATAAATTACCTCGTTACATTCAAGTATCTTCCACGTTGGAATTTTCTAGATTGGTATGTGCACTTGAGCGTGCACCGCGCGTATCTTTTCTTCATGAGCATAATGGTCAAAAAGTTTTATCAGTTCAAATGGATATCTTAAAAGAAAAACCAATTGTGTATTATACTCCATTTGAACATAATGGTCATTACATTTGCTATGGATTAAAAGGTGGAAAAGAAGAATCTGATATTGTAAATTCTACATCTGATGCAAGTAAACTATATTCTCCTATTGTACGAATCAAATCTCTTCCAGATGCATTAAAACCTGGAAATGGAACTGCAGATAGATATTTGCCAATTGAGCTTGAAGATTTATCTAGTCTTGCAAAACTTACTTGGGGTTTTGAAGAAACTCCCTTTCCACTGTTTTTATTCCCACATACTGATAAATGGCTTATTGGAGTTTTTATGAATTTTAATGAAGAAGGAACTTCATATTTTTGTCATGTAGTTCTTGATTCGGATCCTGAAAAACCGTTCTTAAAATTCACAACTAATAATGAAGCCAATCCTTCATTTGTCGACAATCCATCAGAACATGGTTATTCATACATCAAAATAATAAAACTGAAAGATACACACCCATTAGTTGATTATGGCCACCTTCAAAACTAGAATCTCTCAGATCTCAAAAAAGAATGGTAACATTATTCTCGCTAATGATTATGATTCATCTGTAAATGATTTAGAGACAAAAACTATCCAAAACATAAAAAAATTACATCCATATCTATGTGGAATTAAACTAAATTTTCATTTATTACTTCCTCTGGGTTTTAAAGAAATTTCTAAAATCAACAAAATTTCTCATGATTATGGATTACAAACAATTGCTGACATTAAATTAAATGATATTGGAAATACAAATAAAGTTACTACTGAACATCTGTGGAATTTGGGTTTTGACGCAGTAATTGCTAATCCAATTATGGGATTAGATAGTCTAAAACAATTAGTAAAATCATCTCACAAGGAGAACAAAGGTGTAATTACACTATGTCACATGAGTGCACCTGAAGCTAAATTATCATATGATATGGAAATTAAAATGGGTAAAAAACAGCAACTCTATCAATTGTTCTTAGATTGGGCTATTGCCTCCAAAGTTGATGGAATTGTAGTAGGCGCAACATTTCCCAAAATCATTCAATATTGTAACAAAAAAGCAGGAATAAAACTGGATATATTTTCACCTGGAATTGGTACGCAAGGAGGAAGTGTCAAAGAGGTAATTTCTGCAGGTACTGATTATCTGATTGTGGGTAGAACAATAATTAATTCTAAAGATCCAATAACTGTTTTAAAAGAATTACAAATGCAAAGTTTTGTCAAGTAGTAATTTAGATTTAGTTAAAATTGATTTTGCATTTTCAAATGTAGTTTTTTCTATAGCTGCATGATAATCCATCCATGCATAATCAAGATGTTCATGTGATATTGAAATTTCTTTAGTTTTTGTTTCCGCTAAGAAAAAAACAACTTTTTTGTGAACTAACTCTCCTTGAAATTGAAAATTATATTCTATCCATTCTTCAAAATCATCTATAAATACAACATCTATAATTCCTGTTTCTTCTCGTGTTTCTCTTATAGCTGTTTGATGAATTGTTTCACCATCTTCCATCTTACCTTTCACAAAATCCCAATGACCTGATGGATAATTTAGTAATAAAAATAAAATTTTTGAATTTTCTTTTCTAAACAAAACAATACCAGCTGATGTTTCTTCTATCATTTTTATATCATCATTAATTACTTTCCTAGTCTTCTTTTTCGTTCTTGAAATGTTCTAATAGCTCTCATCAAATCAATCTTTCTAAATTCTGGCCAAAATATATCCATAAAAATCAATTCACTATATGCACTTTGCCACATAAGAAATCCACTCAACCTTTTTTCACCAGATGTTCTTAAAATCATATCTGGTGATGATTGTGGTAAATGTGATGTGTATAAATTGGATTCAATTTCTTTTTTATTTATATCACTAACATTAAGAGTTCCAACTTTAATTTTTTCAGCTATTTTTTTTACAGCATCTACTAATTCATTCTGTCCTCCGTACGCTAATGCAATGTTGAGAAAACGATTATCGTAATTTTTTGTTACATCATCTAATTTTTTTAAAATATCTTTGATTGAATCTGGAAGTAATTCTATTCTTCCAATTCCCTTGACTCTCATTTTATTTTTATGAATTCTAGGATCGTTGTACAGTTTTTCTAATCTGATGCGAATTAATTCATAAAGATGTTTTAGTTCATCATCATCTCT
>DATIFS010000071.1:0-2399 GCA_035455105.1 Nitrosarchaeum sp. | reverse complement strand
TGTTGCTTCTGTTGCAGCAAGTATTGGTTTACCTGGAATTGCATCTTATTGTGCATCCAAGTTTGCAATGCTAGGTTTTTCAGAAGGTCTAAAACATGAGCTGGAAGGAACTGGTGTTGGAATAACTGTTGTTAGCCCAATAATGGTTCGAACAAATTTTTTTGATCATTCTTCTTTTAAAAAAATGCCAAAATTCTCATTATCCATTAGTGATAAAACAGTTGCAAAAGCAATTTTAAAAGCTGCAAATTCTCCACGATTAGAAATTATTGTTCCATCAGTAGTTCGTGAAGCTATATGGTTAAAAAACGCATTTCCATATCTAATTAATCCAATTTTAGGTAAAATTTTTAAAAAATTAAACTAAGATAAAAAACTAACCCTATTCTTCTAACTCTTCATCAATAGATACACTAGAACCTACATCTAGTAATTCCATTTTTTTTAACTCAAATTGGTATATTGCATTCATATCAATCTCTTTTTCTTTTTGAAGGTATTCTGATACTTTTTTACTCAATGGTGCTTTATGTTGATCAAAAGTAAATTCATAGACTACCCCCTTTTCTAAATCTGAAGCTTTATTTTTTTTTGGTAAGTCAAGTGTAACTATATGTCTTCCATCTTCAATAGGATCATACAATTGTGCATCTATTTTGTTATCCGAGTCATAAATTTCAAGAATATATCCAGTTCTTTTTAGTTCTTCTGGCTTTTCAAATTTTGCATTCTGAATTTCATCTGAAACCCAATCTGGAATATCGCCTTCTTTAGATGATTTTTTTTCTTTCTTAGCTGGTTTTTCTTCAACTGTCTTTTTTACCATAAAATAACATCTCTAGTTCAATTCTTTATCTTTCTTACTTTTTTGCCACCATTCTAGATAATCATCTTGTTTATCTTCACGTGTCTTCTCTTTTTGATTTAGTCTGTATTTAATATCTGAAACTTGTTCTCTGGTAGCATAAAGACCACATCGTTTACAAATGAAATGTTTTGTTGCGGCGTCCATTTTCATAGGAATTTCTACCTCATCAAATAATTTGAATAAATCATCTCTGCCCCTATTTTCTTCTGCAGTTTCAGCTTCGTATTTTGCTTGTATCTTCTTTCTTTCTCTTGCAGTACATTCCGGACAGTTAGGCACTAATAATTTGGCTTAATTTTTTCCATAAAAGCGTTCCCACTTTATTAGAAGATCGATTTAAAATCTGACACGCGGATTTTATCGTCATCCCTTGCGGTCAGTTCGCCCATCGAACATCCCGCGTGCCAGATAACTAAAAACATCAAAATTATGTATTATTTCTTTTCTTCTAGGATACTTGCTACTATCTTTGCTGTATTTTCTGCTCCATTAGGAATAAAATTTTTAGAAAAATTAGCTAAATTTTCCTCAAATTTATTATAATTTTCTTTAATTTTTGAAATAGCCTCAATTACTTGCTTTGTTTTAACTGCTAATATCCCAAGATTTTTTTCCTCAGCCCACTTGATATTATTTACATGTTCATCGTAAATTGGAATACCGATTATTGGTTTTGCTTTACCCCCAAGAATTTCACCCATTACAGTATGAGAGCCATTTACTACAGCATATTTACTTAAATTCAAAATAGTTTCTTTTTGTTGTTCTGATAAAAATCCAACATCAATTTGAATCCAATCAATTTTTCTTTCCAAAGCACTAGATATTGTGTATTTCTTTCCATCTTTTCCCAAAACAGAATCAATCGTTGTATCGTTTTTTGCATGAGATATTATCCTTTTTTCATTTTTCATCTCATTTTGATGAAATACTTGTTCATATCTTTGGCCTGTTCCATCATTTGTTGATTTATTTCCTGTTCTCATCCAATAGCCAAACTCTGAATTTTCTATTAGTTTTTCAAGATCTGAAGTAAATTGTTTCTCAATATTTACACTAGAAGTAAAATGACCAACATAAGTTACTTTGTCTTTAACTTCTTTTGTGAAATTTAAATTGTATTCACACATTGTATATGGTGGAGGCGAATCCGCCACAAGAATTCTAGAAGCCTTTGCAATTTGATTGGAAACATAAACTAGTGCAGGATAAAAATATGATCTTGATCTATACAATTTTGGTCTAAATTGATTTGTTATGAACAAACTTGGAATTTTACGATTTTTTGCTATAATATTGGAACCCATATCCCCATCATTAATTACTAGATCAAATTTTTCTTTATTGTATAACTTACTTTCTTCTCTCAAGTAACTTGCAATCTGTTTTAGAAGAGGAGGGTTTTTTGAAATTGGTAATAATATATTCATCAATGATAATGAAATGCTTGGTCCAAATTTTCCATCAATTGGAGTTGGCATTAATATTTCATGGATTCGATCTTTGTGATCTGGGAATTTCTCTAATAATT
>DATIFS010000070.1:0-24656 GCA_035455105.1 Nitrosarchaeum sp. | reverse complement strand
AGTTCCAATGGGAGCTACTTTGGTAAGACCAGACATTCTTGCTTCAATGAGCAAAGGAGAACACTCATCAACATTTGGAGGAAACCCACTTTCATGTGCTGCAGGAATAGCAACACTTCAAGCACTTACTCAAGATGGCTTGATTGAAAATTCTGAAAAGATGGGAGAATTTTTTAGAGAAGGTTTGGAAAAATTAAAGGAAAAACACTCCATAATCAGAGAGATCAGAGGCAAAGGACTGATGATAGGTGTGGAGTTGAAATTTGAGGTAAAAGACATTCTAATGAATCTCATGAAAGAAGGAGTCCTCATGTTGTACTCAGGAAGAAACATCCTAAGAATATTACCACCACTAGTAATATCCAAAGAAGACATAACGAAAGTTTTAGAAACCCTAGATAAGGTACTTACCACAGAGGAGCAAAAAATTAATGTATAAAGACAAAATTGATGAAAAAATAATAAATTTTCTCAAAGAAGATTCTAGAGAATCTTTTGTGGATATTGGAAAGAAGTTAAAACTATCAGAGTCAGCTGTTAGAAGAAGAGTAAAAAATCTTGTTGATAGTGGAACAATCAAAAGATTCACAGTTGAAATAGGAGAAGAAAATGCAACAAGTGCCATTGTTTTGATATCAGTAGATTCTGCAACAGACACTTCAAAAGTTTCAGAGAAACTAGTAAAATTAGAGGGAGTAAAAACAGTCTATGAAATTACTGGTCAGTACGACATTACAACTATAATTAGCGCTTCAAACATATCTGAAATAAACAACAGTATTGATGCATTAAGGAAAATTCCAGGGGTCATTGACACCAATACAGTAATCATATTAAGAAAAGTAGCATAACGACTTTCGGTGCATAATTTCTATACTTGCCTAAATTAGGATCATCATACATAATTTTGAGCGAAACTAGTACGAATATATTTATATTCTCAATTTATGTGAACGTTTTCTGTAATGAAAGATCCGAATTACTATGCAGACATATACAATGCATATGACAAAAACCCAAAGAAGATCAAAGTACTAGACAGTACCCTAAGAGAAGGAGAACAACATCCAGGAGTTTCATTTACAAATAAACAACGAATTCAAATTGCATGGATGTTAGATTATTTTGGAGTAGATCAAATTGAAATTTCACCAGTTGTTTCCAGTGATCACAAAGAAGCAACTAAGACAATTATCAAACAAGGACTAAAGGCAGACATTGTATCTCACGGAAGGGCTCTCAAAGAAGATATCGATATTTCATTAAGTGTTGATGCAAAATGGTGTGCAGCATACCTTGGAATTTCAGACATTCATCTAAAAGACAAGCTAAGAATTTCAAGAGAAGAGGCACTAAACAGAGCAGTTGAGACAGTAGAATATGCAAAATCGCATGGACTTAAAATCAGATTTACAGTTGAAGATGGAAGTAGAGCAGAACCAGAATTTCTGTTAAAGGTTTGTAAGGCAATTGAAGAAGCAGGTGTAGATAGAATAAGTTTGCCAGACACTGTTGGCATTATGCGACCAATTGGCATGTATAACTTTGTTAAAACTGTAAAAGATGTCATTGATGTTCCGCTTGATGCACATGTTCACAATGACATAGGTTTTGCAGTAGCTAACGCATTTGCTGCATGTGATGCAGGAGTTGATCAAATACATACAACAATTGACGGAATAGGAGAACGAACAGGAATTCCACCTCTTGCAGAAATTGCAGTAGCATTGACCTATCTTTACAAGTCACCGAATGATTTCAGATTAGATATGTTGTTAGACTTGTCAAGATTGATTGAAAATTATACTTCGATTAAACCATATGATTCCAAACCATTAGTTGGATCTTCTGCATACAAACACAAGGCAGGAACACATCTTGCAGCAATTCTACGAAATCCTGCAGCCTATGAACCAATTCCTCCAAGAGCAGTTGGAAATACAAGAAGAATTGTCTTTGGAGAATTGGCAGGAAAAACAGGTGCTGCTTATTTGATGTCAATTTTGGGTCTTGAAAAAGACGATGAGGGTGCAAAAGCAGTAGCCTTGGGGCTAAAAGAGCTCAGAATGGGAGATTTAATTGAAATTCCTCTTGCAGATAGACTTGAAAAAAAGATAATTAACGATAAATAGAGAAGGAAAGTGAGAAGAAAACATGTCAAAATGTGAAGAATGTGATGCAGAAATTTCCATTCCTAAAGATGCTATGGAGGGAGAAATTGTAACATGTCCGGAATGTGGCGCGAGTTTTGAATTAGCAAAAGGCTCAAACGGTTTCCAATTAAAGCCTGCCCAAACGGTTGGCGAGGATTGGGGGCAGTGAGTCCTGACGTTACAATTCTTTATGATACCATTCGTTGGGAAGAAAAAGCACTGTTAGAAGCTGGCAAAAAAAAGAACATAAACATCCAGATGGTTGACTGTAAGAATTTAGCATTAGATTTAGAAAAAAAACCAGAGGATTACGGACCAGTTATTCAGAGATGTGTAAGCTATTACAGAAACCTACATTCAACTGCAGCTCTTGAAGGAATGGGTGTAAATGTGATTAATTGTTTAAACACAGGAATTTTGGCAGGAAATAAATTATTCACACATATGCTATTAAAAAAATACGGTGTTCCAACACCATATGCAGCTGTTGCATTTTCAAAAGATGCTGCAATTGAACATCTAGAAACTCATGGATATCCAAAAGTGATCAAACCAACTGTAGGTAGTTGGGGTAGACTGATTTCGAAATTAAATGATAAAGATTCAGCAGAGGGAATTATTGAAAGTAGAGAAAGTATGTATCCAATATACCAAGTTCATTATTTAGAAGAATTTGTCAACAGACCACCAAGAGACATTAGAGCAATAATGGTAGGCGATAAAATAGTTGCAGCAATTTACAGAACTTCAGGAAATGGAAATTGGAAAACAAATATGGCTCTAGGCGGAACCGCAGAAGAATGTAAAGTAACACCAGAAATGGAAGAAATGTGCATTAAAGCAAAAAAGGCAGTTCAAGGAGACATAGTCGGGATAGATTTGATGGAAAGTAATGAACGAGGACTAGTGGTTCATGAAGTTAACAATACAACTGAATATAAAAATACGGTAAGAGTGTGTGGAGTAGACATACCTTCCTTAATGATTGATTACGCAATGAAAAATAAAAAGTGAGAATTGGAAACAACATTTACAGTAACACCAAGATTTGCCGTGAAGATGCTTGAAAAAGCACTTAGATTGTACACGCCTTCACTAAATGAAAAATCAATGGCCGAATTTCTTGCAGATAAATGTGATGATTTAGGATTTGAAGACATACACATAGATGAAGTAGGTAACATCATTGCAAAAAAAGGAACAGGTTCACCAAAAATATTACTTTGTGGACACATGGATGTAGTTCCAGGAAAGGTCAAAGTTAGAAAAGAAGGGGATGCACTTTATGGTAGAGGCGCATCAGATGCAAAGGCACCATTAATGGCAATGTTATTTGCAGCAGCTTCAGTTCAAAACAACAATGGAACTGTGATTTTTGTTGGCACTGTAGATGAAGAAGGAAATGCAACCGGTGTAAAAAATTTAGTCAAAGATCACATGGATGTAGATTATGCAGTGTTTGGAGAACCAAGTGGGATAAAACAAGTAACAATTGCATACAAGGGAAGACTGGCAATCAATCTCAAAGTAAGTGTAAATGACAGTGCTCATGCAAGTGCACCTTGGCTTTCAAAAAATGCGATTGAAGAAACAATGATCTTTTCAAAAGAACTCAAAGAAGGTTTAGAGTTAGATCAAGATAAAAAAAGTAAGGGGATGCTGTTAACTGCAACACTGACTGAAATTAATGGTGGAACAAGTCACAATGTGACACCAAAAGAATGTGTTTCAACTTTTGACATAAGAATTCCAGTAGATACAAATTGCAAAATTGTAGAACAAAAAATATCAGTACTAGTAAATGAAATAGCTCAGAGAAGAAAAGTAGAGGCATATTATTCAATTATTGATGAAACCGAACCTTTTGAAGCACCACATGATTCTGCCATAGTAAGAGCATTCACTTTAGGAATTATGGACGTAGAGCATACGAGACCAACACTGATTAGAAAAACAGGTACTGGAGACATGAATGTGATAGGAAATCAGTGGAATATTCCTGTAGTAACATATGGCCCAGGTGATCCACATCAAGCTCACACAATAGATGAAAAAGTATCAATAGACGAGTATCTAAGAGGAATTGAAATTTTAAAGCGAATGATACATCATTTAAAAAGACTACACGACAAAAACTTGTAGTAATGCTTTGGTTTGTAGGTTTAGGAATTTCAGGTTCAAAATCAATACCCATTGAAGCTGTTGAAGTTTTATCAAAAGCAGATATCGTCTATTTAGAGCAATTTACCAGTCCAATTGGAAAATCAGATGTACTAAAAATCAAAAAAATGACAAAGGGTGAATTCAAACAAGGCAAAAGATGGTTAGTTGAAGATGGAAATGAGATCTTAAAACATGCAAAAACGAAAAAAGTTGTGTTACTATCTTATGGAGATCCATACATTGCAACCACCCATATTGAATTAAGAACCAGAGCTATGCAAGAAAAAATAAAAACATATTCAATTCATGCATCATCATCTCTAACTTCAATGATAGGAGAATGCGGTCTTCATTTTTACAAAATTGGAAGAATTGCAACAATAATGAGTGAAATGAAATCTCTGACGACTCCATACTACGTAATTTACAAAAATATCATAGAAGGAAATCACACAGTATTACTATTAGAATATAATCAAGACAAGAATTTTTTCATGGATCCAAAAGATGCCTTAACAGGATTAATAGAAACTGAGAAAGGACAGAAAAGAAATGTAATAAACTTATCAACATATGCAATAGTTGCATCAAGAGTGGGATTCAATAATCAATCAATCATATCAGGAAAAATTTCTAGTCTAAAAAAAATTGATTTTGGTAAACCACCACATACAATAATCATTACAGGAAGACTTCATTTTACTGAATCAGATGCATTAAAGATACTTGGAAAATGCCTAGATGAGCCTCAAGATAATTCGGAGAAAACAAAAAAGATTTCAGCTCAAATGATGAAAAAATATGTCCCGATGGTAAGAGAGGCATTGGAAGAGATAACACCATACTACAAAGATCAAAAAGAATTCAAAGTAATTCTTGAAAATGCTGAATTGTATATTCAAGATGCAGAAAAATTTCTAGAGGATGGTCAAGACGAAGTTGCAGTATTGAGCATAGGATATGCAGATGGTTTGGTAGATGCACTTAGATTAGCAAAGGGCCTTGAGCCAAAAATGTAATATTTATCGATGAATTAAAGTGAGAGTAGTTTTAGAAAACATTATTGGAATTAGTAGAAAAATCAATTTTAATTGAAATGTATCTTGCTGGAATAACAGGCAAGTCATTCACAAATAATCTTACAAAAAGAGGATTCACAGAAAATATCATCAATTCAAAAATAGATGAACTTGTAAAAAACAAATTAGTAAAAGAAGATAGAATCACATTAACTGAGCTTGGCAGATCTTCTCTTCGTGTTGTTTTAGCAGGAGGTGTTTTTGATATAATCCATCCAGGACATATCTATACATTAAATGCAGCAAAAGCGCTGGGAGATGTTCTGATAGTAGTGGTAGCCACAGACAATACTGCGGTAAGAATGAAAAAAAGACGACCATTACACAGCAAAGAACAGAGACAGGAATTAGTTAATTCACTAGCAATGGTAGACCTATGTCTCATAGGACAAGAAGACGATATCTTCAAAACAGTCAACCTTGTAAAACCACAAATTATTGCATTAGGATATGATCAAGTACATCAAGAGAAATTCATCATAGATGGATGCAAAAAAATTAATCTTGATGCAAAAGTTGCAAGATTACAATCACCAATCCCAGAAAGCTCCAGCTCTAAAATTGAAAAAGAGTACGGAGAGTCTATTCATGGAATTTAATTTTAAACAATACAGGAAAATTATTGTTGAACCGGAATTGTGATTATAACTTGAGAACCATTCTTTAGTTTTCCAGATTTTTTAATACATACATCAGAGATCAACTCAATTATGGAATTGTCATGATGTGTTCTCTCAAGAATTATTAATTCACAGTCAATTAATTGATTGATTTTTGCATGAAAGCATTTTACCCAACCATATGTTCTTTTACCATCTGAGAAACTCTCAATTGTAATTCCATTTAGATTTTCAAATTGCTTTATTGTTTCTTGATGTATTTTTTTATCTAATCTTACATTAAGTGTCCCAGGAAAAGGAATGTACCCAATTTTAGATTTGAATTGTTTTGTGTATCCTTTGAGAGACATGTAATAAGCACCTTCGCCCATGCCAGAAACCAGAGTTCCTTTCAGCTCAACAACAGATGAAGATGAATCAAGGCTTTTTTGAAGAGCGGCAGATAGTTTCACCATTTCAGAAAAACCTTTTGGAGTGATTTTTACAGAAATATTTCTTCCACTAATTATTCGTTCAATAAATTGATTGCTTTCTAATTCAAGCAAATGTTTGGATGCTGCTTGTTGCGATTTTTTTATGCTTTTACCTAAAGAATTAGTAGTAAGAGTAACAAAATTATGTTTTGCACCTTTAGAAAGAAGATAAACTAGAGTTAAGATGTGCTGAATTTTTAGTTCAGTCATCAATGAACCCTATGCTACGCCTAGGTCACCGAATGTTTTTAGATTTAGTCCTTCAGAGTTTGTCAATTTTGCAACTCGATGTCCAATAACACATTCAATTCCAGCATTTTTGGCACCTTCTAAAAGTCTCTGAGTGATAATACCGTCTAATAACAAATATTTGATTCCAGATTGTGTTGAGAGTTTACTAACTACTTCACTGATTGGAACTTTGAAAATTTCTTTTTCATTTTCATCTAACGCTACAGCTTCAAGTGTTTCATTGAGGTTTGGAAAAACTTTGGATGCAATTTCAGCAATTGGTTTATCATCTGAACTTACAAGAGATGGAGCAGGTTTTCCAGTTTTAATTTCATCAGCTATTGGTCTTAGAATTTCATCTAGTCTTTGTGGAGATAATTCTTCTACTTCAACTCCAGTATCTGCCCTTAATTCATAATCAATATTCACAACAGATTTGAGTTCTTTTAGTATGAATCCTCCAGCTCTATCACCATCAATGAATGCAACAACAGTACTTTTTGAAGCACACAGTTCTTTGATGGATTCGTCAATTTTTGCACCTTCTATTGCAATTGCATTATCATAACCAGCTCTGAGAAGATTAATTACATCAGCCCTACCCTCAACCAAAATTATCCAAGGGGAATCAAATACACCGGAACTACATGTGAGTTTAGATGGACCATATGTAGATAGTCTTTTAGAATCACCTTCATGAACATCTTTTAGCATACTTTCTCCTTCACTAACAGTTTTTGTAGCCCAACGTTGTTTGATTTCTTTAGCACGTCTTACAATGTCATCTTTTTTTGCTGCTCTTACATCATCAATTGCTTCTAATTTGAAAACACAATCAAATGGACCAACTTTATCAATACTTTCAATTCCAGCTGCAATTAATGCACATGTATCAATATCAGTACTCATTGGAATTAATGCATCACCATTTGTTGTATTCGAAGTAGATTTTGTATTTACTTCTATACGACCTACTTTAGAAACTCGTTGAAGCTCGTTCAGATTCATCTCTGGGCCTAACAATCCTTCGGTTTGACCGAAGATAGCCCCGATTATATCTGCTCGTTCAACAAGTCCGTCAACTTCAAAGGAAAGTTTAACATGATATTTGACAATTCCTGATTTATTGGACATACTTTCTTCATCTCCTTAATTATCATGAATTGGGTTTTTATTCTCGATATATGAGGGTATCGAAAGGATTTTCAATAAAATGAAAAAAATTACAGAAAATGTGCTTAACCTATTACAGTTTACACTAGAAAATCTAAAAATGAAAAATGATATTGTCTATTCAGTGCTAAATGAATGACCACATGAACATGATTTTGTAACGTTTGGATTGTTGATTTTAAATCCAGAACCCATCAGGCTTTCAATATAGTCTACGTTTGCACCTTTTAGATGATCAACGCTGTAGCTATCAACTAATAATTTGATACCAGTTTCTTCCATGACCAAGTCATCTTCTTCTGGTGCTTTTTCAAAGCCCATTCCATAAGATAAACCAGAACAACCGCCACCTTGAACATAAACTCTAAGGTATTGAGGACTGTCTGCTTCTTCTTTCATGAACTCTTTGATTTTTTCAGCTGCTTTTGGTGTAACAGTGATCATTTTTTGTGTTTGTTCAGATGCCATAATAACACAAATGGCGCTTTAAATTATAATAAGCTTTTCATACCGAACCTACTAGTAATTCAAGAAAATAAGAGGTTAGGGATAGCTTATTTTTTTGATTTATTTACAAAAGCTGTCATTCGCTCTTCTCTATCAGAATGAGTAAAACAATTTCTCCAAGCAAGGAGTTCAACTGCTAGTCCAGTGTCAAGATCTGCATTTCTCCCTTTGTTGATTGCGACTTTAGACATTTGAACACCCATTGTAGAGTTTGCAGCAATTTGCTGTGCCATTTTCAAAGCTTCTTCTTGAAGTGATGCAAGTGGGACTACTTGATTTACTAGACCAATTTCCTTTGCTTCATCTGCTTTGATCATTTTTCCAGTATAGACAAGTTCTTTTGCTTTTGCTATTCCTACAATCCTCATCAATCGTTGTGTTCCGCCCCATCCAGGAGGAATTCCAATTGTAACTTCTGGTTGCCCAAGTCTTGCAGTGTCTGCTGCAATTCTAATATCACAAGACATTGCAAGTTCGCAACCTCCACCAAGTGCAAATCCATTAACTGCTGCAATGGTTGGTTGTTTTACAAGCTCAACTGTAGAAGTAACAAGTTGTCCTGTTTTTGCATATGCCACTGATTCATCTGGAGAAATTTTTGACATGTATTCAATATCTGCACCAGCAGAAAATGCCTTTTCCCCTTCACCAGTTAAGATGATCACTTTAACATTATCATCTTTGTCTAGGGCTTCAAAAGTTTTGATGAGTTCTTTTGCAACATCAATATTCATGGCATTGAGTTTGTCAGGTCTGTTAATCTTGACAGTACATATGCCACCAGAAGTAGATGTAGTAACTAGAGACATAATATTTTTCAAAGTTGTGCTGGTCTTAAATGTTATCTATTTTTGTGAGTTTACCCCATTGAGCTAATGCAGATGCAGCTGCAACCCAAGTTCGAAGATCACTGTAAACTGGAACATTATTTGCCTCAATCAGTTTTGTCATTTTTTCAGTATATGGACCACCGTTACCCCCAACAAGAATAGGTTTCTGTTTTTTCTTTGATAATTCAGCTAGATATTCAACTATTGTTTCTTCAAGTGGATCATCTTGGAAAACAAACCAAGGCATAGCAATATCGATATTTTTTTCATCAAGAAATTGCTGAATGACAAATCTATAATCATCTGCATTTGCACCACCACCTACATCTGCTGGATTACCATTATGAATTGGGACAGTTGGTGGGAAACGTTCCTTCATTTTTTTGAGACGTTCTGGAGACAACTTTCCAATAGTAAGGCCTAATCTTTCTAATTGATCGATTCCACCAATCATTGGACCAGCACCGTTACTTGTCATAGCAACACGATTTCCCTTTGCAGGAGGTTGCCATGCTAGTGCCTTTAAGACTCCAACTAGTTCTTGATAACTATCAACTGAAATAATTCCCGCCTGTTTGAATATTTCCATGATGATTGCATTTGAACCACCTAGAGAACCGGTATGAGATGCAGCTTGTTTTGCACCTGCTTCAGTTCTTCCACTTTTCCAAATTACGATTGGTTTGTTCTTTTCTTTCATTACACGTTTGGCAGTATTGATGAATTTTCTACCATCACCAAATCCTTCAACGTATAATCCAATTACTTTAGTTTGAGGATCATTTGCAGCATACCATATCATATCTGCTTCATCTACATCAGAACGATTACCAAAACTAATCATCTTGGATAAACCAAACACATCAGCACTTTCTAACATACTAATTCCCATAGTTCCACTTTGTGAGAAAAATGCAACATTTCCTAATTTTGAACGTATCATTCTTTCTTGTCCTTGGAATGCACAATCAAGACGGTTTGCAGCATTGAACATTCCAATGCAGTTAGGACCAATTACACGAATTTTGTGTTTTAAAGATAATTCTTTAACTTCAGCTTCCATTGCAGCTCGGTCGCCACCAAGCTCTTTTCCTCCACCTGAAACAATTACAACATTATGAATTCCTTTGTCTGCACAAGTCTTCATAATGGGTCCACATTCTGCAAGATCAATGCAAACAACAACCAAGTCAACCTTTTCATTAATTGCATCTAATGTTGGATAACACTTGATTCCAAGAATTGACTCTTGTTTAGGATTAATTGGGAATACTTTACCTTTGTAATCGTGCTTTCCAAGTGCAATTAATACTGAGTTACCAATCTTTCCAGGTGTTGAGGATGCGCCTACTAGTGCAACAGATTCTGGAGTAAAGAATGACTCCATTGATTCAATGTTTGGTTTAGCTTTTGAGATAGAATTCTTTTTGATTTCTTTATTTAGAATAATTTTTGCATCTACTACAAAGTGAGATTTTGGATAAACAACTACGGGGTTAAAGTCGATACTGTTGATGTAATCTGCATTTTCCACGCCTAGTTTTCCAATTTGCATAAGCATCTTTGCAACCATGTTGGTGTCAATTGGTTCACTTCCTCTGAATCCTTTGAGAAGTGCTGAACCTTTTAGTTCATTAAGCATAGATTTTGCATCTGAAGCTGTAATAGGAAGCATTCTGAATGCAACATCTTTCATAACTTCAGTCATAATTCCACCAAGTCCAACCATAATTACTGGACCAAACTGTGGATCGTTTTGAACACCAACAATTAGTTCAATACCTTTTGGAACCATCTTTTCAAGAAGAATTCCTTTTACTTCAACTCCTTTCTTTTTAGACAGTCTTCCATACATGTCTTTGAATGTCTTTTTGACATCATTGACATTATCTAGTCCAACTTTAACACCGCCAACATCAGTTTTGTGTAAAATTTGGGGCGATACAACTTTCATTACAAGTGGAAATCCAATCTTTTTTGCTTGTTTGGCTGCTTCTTCAGCAGAAGTAACTAATGCAAAAGGAGGGACTTTAACGCCATAAGTTTTGAGGATTGATTTTGATAATTCTTCTGTGATTACTTTGTGATCGGTTTGAATGGTTTCTTCAAAGATTTTTTTCACAGCACTCATAGTTCGATCGATGAATCAAAAACTCTGTATATTAAACTTTGGTCAAAGATGAAATGATAATTTGAGGTTATTGTAAAAATTATCCATATTGTTTTTAACAATTGAAATATTTTCATCTATATCATAACGAATTTTTTGAGGATTGATGTATGGTATTTGATGTAGTTTTTCTTGAGTCTTATCAAGCCAAAGATTAATCATTTCCTCATTTACTTCTAAATGAAATTGTAATCCAACTGCACTACCAATTTGAAATGCCTGATTTGGATAATTTTCAGAATGTGCTAATCGAGTTGCTTTTTCAGGTAAATCAAAAGTATCTCCATGCCAATGAAAAACAGTAAAAGGATTTGCAAATCCGGAAAATAATTCAGAGTTATTATCGATGATAAGATCATGATAAAAACCAATTTCTTTTTTTGGTCCCTGGTATACTTTAGCTCCAAAGGTTTTTGCAATTAATTGTGAACCTAAACAAATTCCAAGTAACGGAATATCATCAGATACTGTTTTTTTAATCAGTTTTTGTTCTGCCTGCAAATAAGGAAGATCATCGTTAGCACTTTCAGGTGCGCCTAAAATTATTACAAGCGAGTATTTTGTTTCTGGAAGTTTCTCGTGTTTTGCATGAACTGAATGAATGTTAAATCCATCATTGCTGAGAAGTTCACCTAGATGTCCGGACCCCTCTATTCGTGTATTGTGAATAATTAAAACATCAGACATGATTAATTTTTAGCAAAAGCGATTAATATGTTAAAGCAAGCATAATGTTGTGCTTGTAACAGAGCAAGAAATTCATGAGATAAAAAAATTTGTACTTCAATTAAATTCGATGAAAGGCAGTGTAGTTGTAGTAGAGGGGAAAAAAGACACATCAGCATTAAAAAAACTAGGATTCTCAGGTAAGATAGTGGAATTTCACAAGTTTGGAGGGATTGTAAATTTTGCAGATTTTGTTGCAAGATATGAAAAATTAATTATTCTTTTTGACAGAGATAGAAAAGGAAGATACCTTACAGAAAAGACAATTCAACTTTTACAACGTAGAACAAAAATCGACCTTTCTTTTAAAAGAAAACTTACAACAATAACTAAAGGAAAGATAAGATTTACAGAACAGTTAGTTTGTTATGAATCGTATTTAGTTTGAATTTATGGCCAGATGCCTTTTTGGTTAAAGGCCTCTACAACTCTACCTACTGCTAAAGCCATTGTAGCTCGTCTCATGTCAATTTTGTGTTTGTTAGCTAATGCATATGCGTCTTTGAAACCTTTTGTAATGTTGCTTTCCATCTTGTTTGCAACTTCATCAAATGTCCAATAGTAACCCATGTTATTTTGTACCCATTCCAAATAGGAAATGCATACACCACCAGAATTTGCCAAAATATCTGGAATTACTAGGATTTTCTTTTTGAAAATTATAGGATCTGCTTCAGGTAGTGTTGGACCATTTGCAGCTTCGGCAATTATTTTACATTTAAGATTCTGTGCAATCTTTGCATTAATTTGATTTTCCAATGCAGCTGGAACCAAGATATCACATTTTGTTGTCAGTAATTCCTCAGTAGAAATTTTCTTACTTCCGGGGAAGCCTACAACAGAACCTGTTTTTGTTTTAAATTCAATTAGTTTACTAACTTTAGCTCCATTTGGAATTGAGATAGAACCTTTAGAGTCACTTACGCCGATAACTTTAGAGCCCATTTTTTCCAAATATTCACCAGCAAATGTAGATGCATTTCCAAATCCTTGTAAAACAACTTTGGCGCCTTTTAGATTAAGCTTCAAAGCTTTTGCAGCTTCTCTCACACAATATGCTACACCTAATCCAGTTGCAACATTTCTTGCAAGAGAGCCACCCATTGAAAGAGGTTTACCAGTAATCACACCAGGTGATGAAATATTTCCATGTAGTTTGTTATAGGTATCCATGATTTGAGTCATTTCTCTGCCAGTAGTGTAAACATCTGGTGCAGGAATATCTTTACCAGGTCCTATGATTTCAGATATTTTAAATGCAAATCCTCGAGTTAATCTTTCTAATTCACCGTCACTTAGTTTCTCAGTCTTTGGATTGACATAGATTCCACCTTTTCCTCCTCCCAATGGAATATCAACAATTGCACATTTCCAAGTCATCCAAGAAGATAGTGCCATGACTTCGCGTTCCATGTATTCAATTCCACCTTCAGGATTAAAGTATCTGATTCCACCTTTGTATGGACCACGATCATTATTATGTTGACTTCTAAAACCTGTAAAATTTCTAATTTGTCCGTTATCCATTTTTACTGGAATTTTTACTCTCAGAACTTTGTTTGGTGTTGCCAGATATTCACGTAGACCCTTGTCCTTAATTCCAAGAACATCACATGCATCATTTACTTGCTGTGTTGCATTAGCAAAAGGATCTAATTTTACCAAGATGACGGTTTCAGAATATCATAATATATTAAGTTTAGTTCAAAGAAAGTAGATCGCCATCATCCAATTATTAATTAATTAGAGATAGACCTTTTTTTGATTCAATTTTTGTTCCAGCTTATCAATTGCAATATCAAGTGCACCAATATTCACTTCGAGAAATGCAGATAGATAAAACATTGCGCCGTATTTTTCACCGATTTTGAGAATCATGTTGTTTTTTTCTAGAACTTTCATGTGATGTTGAACAGCCTTGTAATCTAACTGAAGTTCTTGGGCCAATTGATGTGTATTGTATGATCTATCAAGCAGGAGCATTATTATTCGCAGTCTTGTAAAACCACCTCTCGTGCTGGTAAATAAATAAAATAACAGTTTACTTGTCTGTTTATCGGGTTTTCGTTGTTCAGATCTTGCTCTCAAAATTTCCTTGAATTGTAGTAATTGTGCTTGAGTCATTATTTTCTCTAAACAATATAAGAAAAATTCGCTTAAAACACTATTTCCAGATCTTATCCACATTCATTACAGATTAGTGAAGGATAATTACCCTTAAATTGACTTAGGAAGAACTTGTCATGATATGATGGCATCTCGTGGTTATGATATGACCCCTACAATGTATTCACCAGATGGTAGAATTTACCAAGTTGAGTACGCCATTGAGACAGTAAAAAGAGGTACATTAGCTATAGGAATTCGTAGTAAAGAAGGAGTCATTATGGCAGTGGAAGAAAAACCACGTGCGCTACAAACTTCAAATGTAACTCAAAAAATCTTTCAAGTAGATTATCACATAGGAGTAGCAGCAGCAGGATATATTCCAGATGCTCGAGTTCAAGTAGATAATGCAAGATTCTTTTCACAGGGAAATAAAATGACTTATGATGAATCAGTTGAAGTTGCAACTGTCGCTAAACATTTAGCAGATCAATCTCATCAATTTACACAATATTCAGGAGTACGTCCTAATGGTGTTGCCTTAATTATAGCAGGAGTTGATCAAAAAGGAGAATCAATCTATGTTACAGATCCTAGCGGAACTTATGTACAATATGCAGCAATTGCAATAGGTGCAGGTTCTGATGAAGTAAACACATTTTTAGAAAATCATTACAATTCTGAAATGAGTTTAAGTGATGCAGCATCACTAGCGATTGCAGCAATTAATCTTAAAGTAGAACAAAAAGAAGGAGTGAATCATATCAAAATGGCCAAAGTCACTTCAAATAAAAAAATATTTGAAAAAGTATCAGAATCAGATTTACTCAATTATTCTAAAAACGCATCTAAATTTACAACATCAAATTAAAATTTAGATTTGAAAACTATTCAAGCTAGTCAATAAAGACGATAAACATGGGATTAGGAAGTTATTGGGGAGAAGTCATAGAAGTACTTCGTGAAATCATACCAGTTTATGACAAAGTGAATTCATACATATCACTTGGCAAAGATGTAGAACATAGGAATAGAGGAATATCGGGTAGGGTATTTCCAGGGAATAAAATTCTTGATGCAGGATCAGGTTTTGGAAATATGTCTAAAACGGCTTTAAAATTATGTAGTGGAAAAATATCAATCACACTTTATGATCCTCTTGTACCAATGTTAAAAAATACTGGTACACATTTTGAAAAGACACCAGATTTGATAAACGGTGTTTTTGAACATATTCCGTTTAAGGATGAAGAGTTTGATGCTGTATTGTGCGGATACTCGCTTAGAGATGCCATTAATTTGAGAATTGCAATTTCAGAGATTCACAGAGTATTAAAAAATGATGGCAGATTTGTAATTGTAGATTTAGGAAAACCAGATGAGATGGTAATTAGATTTGGAGTATCATTTTATCTTAGATGTGTTCTTCCAATATTGGCATTAATTGCAGGTGGAAGATTAGGTTTGAAATTCGGTACACTTTATGGAACATACAAAAGATGGCCACAAAACAAAAAGTTAGAAAAATTATTGCTAGAGAAATTTTCCAGAGTAGAGTTTGAGAAAGATCTTATGGGTGGGGCAATAATGGTTGCCGCATACAAATGAATAAAATACTGGCACTTGTGAACATCACCGGTTTAATCATAGGAATTTCTTACGGACTGCATGGTCCAATACTACCATTATTTGCAAAAAATATCATTGGAGCAACATACTCTGATCTTGGTTTTATCGGACTAGCAAATTTTATTCCCTACATGTTCATTCCAATTTTTGTAGGAATACTTCTGGACAGATTCAATAACGGTTATCTCCTGGGAATTGGAACAGCAATCAATTCAACATCAATATACCTTCTTTCATTAGCACAATCTGTTCCAGAGATAATGGGATTTAGAATCATGACAGGAATAGCTCATGCATTTTTCTGGCCACCATGTCAAGCCATCATTTCTAATCAAAGTAATGAGCAAAACAGAGTCAGAAACATCTCGTGGTTTACAATGTTTTTTGTAATGGGGTTTATGATTGGTCCTCTATTAGGAACGGTGTTTCTTGAAGGTCTTGATATTACCTATAGAATCCTATTTCAAATTACGGCGTTCATTTTGGCTAGTTCAATAATTTGTGCCATTTTGATTTCTAGAAGAAGCATCACAAATCACAATCAGAGATTTTCATTTTCTTCAATTAAAGAGATGAAAAAATTTCCAGAAGCAATAACACTGTTAATTTTTTCTACATCGGCTTTTGGCATAATCATATCAATTTATCCTGCATTTTTAAATGACCGTGGAATGTCAGATTCAAATATTTTGATATTATATTTTGCTTTTGGAATTTCACGTGTAATATCATTAGCATTAGCTGGTAAATTTTCAAGAAAGACTAGTCAAACATTAATTGCAGCTACCATATCTATTTCAGTTGGACTGGCTATTTCTGCTATTTCAGATTCATTCATCATGTTTGCAATAGCACTGGTTTCAATGGGGTTTGGGTTTAGCATATTTTTCCCTTTGACCCTTGAAATAATTTTGAGTAGGACAAGTAAAGAGATATCAGGAAAAATAATAGGAGCATATGAAACGATTTTTGGTATTGGTTGGGCAATAGGACCAACTCTTGGAGGACCAATGTCACAATCATTTGGTAATCAGACACCTTATCTAGTATTTTCGATAATAGGTATTGTAATTACAATTTTAGCCATAAAATATAGAAAAAAATTAGAGCCAAAAAGAATACAAAATTTTTAGAGTCTAATTATTTACAATATAATGAACAAAAAAAGTTTGTATAAAAAATTAGATCGAGGTAGTTCCTCGTTTTTTTGTGCAGATATCAAGTGCATCTTCTACTGTAGTAACAAAGACTTTCCCATCGCCTTTTGTTCCCGTACACGCAACATTTGCAATGGCATTTAAGACATCATTCAATTTTGGATCTTCAACTACACAAATTATCATGTCTTTAGAGAAATATTGTCCTACTAGTGGGGGATTTTCAGAGCCTTGGCCCTGTACATGAAAAAGAGTGACTCCTCCAACACCAACTTTTTTAATTGCACTCACAGTTTTATCTTTTAATTCAGGTCTAACAATCACTTCAACTTTTTTCATAAATACAATCAAAATCAATGTTTTTTAAAATAATAGGGATATTCTCGAAGTTGATTTTCAGAACTAGATACGAAAACCATACAAATTCAAATTACAAAAAGCATTACATTTAATTTTAAATAAACAGATTCCACTCTATGTTTGATTATTCATTGGACATATTAGGAAATGAATGGATTATCATAATTTTTGTTGCATTAGTGTTGATTTTGGGGACAAATCAACTTCCTAGTGCTGCAAGAAAATTAGGAAAAATAGCATACGAGTTCAATAAAGCAAAAAATGAAGTTCAAAGTCAAATGAAAAACATTTCAGATACTACCCCAAACATATCTGCCCCTGTAGAAACAGAAAGACAGAAACTGGAGACAATAGCAAAATCACTTGGAGTAAGCGTGACAGAAAAATCTGATGAGGAACTTCGTAAAATAATTGCCAATAAGATTGGACAAAAAACAGATGAATCAGAAAGTAAAGCGTAGAATTATTCAGACTTTTTTATACGGTAGAGATTTTTATCTAATCTTTTTTTGGCAAATTCATAATAGTCAGGCACAATTTCAAATCCAATATATTTTCTATCCATGGATTTGCTTACGACGGCAACTTGTCCAGAACCCAAAAAAGGATCTAAAATAACATCTTTCTTCTCACTAGAATAATGTAATAACTTTTCAATTAATTCGGCAGGAAGCTTTGTTGGAGTTTTTTCATCTCCAGTCCAATATTCACGTTTGATTTCCCAGACATCTTCTTTATCTTTATAGTGTAAGCTGCGTCCTTTGTCTGTTTTAGAATTTTTTTGAAATCTAGAAAACGGGAAAAACTTTCTTTGTTTATCATCTTTACAAACATAGAGACAGTGATAATGAGATGTAACAAATTTCTTTTTTGTGACAACGCCAAATTGATATTTCCATATTATGTGATTTATGGTAACGAATCCAACATCATCCAGTGCCATTAGAATATCTTTAAGGTTATTCCAACCTGAAAAAACATACATACTTCCAGATTTCTTAAGAATACGAAATGCTTCTTGCATCCAATCAAATGTAAAATCATAGTAATCCACAGCTTTGATTTCATTATACCCTTGCATCACCCTAGAAGAAATTCTATTATAATTTGCCTTTGTAGCCTTAAAATTAATAGCGAATGGAGGATCAGTGATGATCAAATCAATTTTATTGGCAGGAATTAATTTCATACCATCAATGCAATTTATGTTGTAAATTTTGTTAATTTCGATTTTTTTCATTTTTAAAATCAAGACTGTTTCCTCGTTTAATAATGTCGTGGAATGAGGATTTTATCAAAATTAACAGTCAACCAATAAATCTAGAATACACTCGATCAAATATAACTTGAAATTTTCATGTCCAAAATGTAAATCCAAATTAGATATACAAAAGACATTCAACAAAAAAATACACATCTCATGCAACAATTGTGGTATTGAGGACCTGCTTGAATTTTCAAAAAATATAGACGAAGTGTTCTTGGGATTCCTTACAAGATTTGATGAGGGGTTAGTTACAAAAAATGGAATTTCTGACAGTCTAAAAGACGAGGGAATCATAAGAGATGAAAAAGAAATCAAAAAGATGATTGAAAAAAACAATCCAGATAAAACTACAGAATCAATTCTGTTCTCAAAAAAAGACTACATTTCACAGTACAAGGTTCTCAAAAACCCTGAACCTAAAATGGGTAGTAATGTAGAAGATTTGGGATTAGACGAGTCAATAAGCAATCACTTACAAGACATTGGAATTGAGCAATTTTATAAATTTCAGGAAGAAGCAATTGAAGAAGTATTATTTGGAGAAAATGTGGTAATTGAAGCTCCTACAGCTTCGGGCAAAACAGAAGCATTTTTGATTCCTGTAATTCAAAAGATCAAAAAAGAATCAAGTGGTGGAGTATTTGCATTATTTGTTTATCCAACAAAAGCGCTCTCACGCGACCAATATCCAAAAATCTTAAAGTTGGCAGAAAAAATCGGCATAGATGTACGAGTGTTTGATGGCGATACAAACCAGACAGATAGAAGACACATTTTAGAAAATCCTCCACAAATACTGATTACAAATTTTGATGTTTTACATTATCATCTTTGGCATCAAACAAAATTTTCATCATTACTTTCAGCAGTTAGAGTTTTGGTAATAGATGAGGCACACGTATACTCTGGAATCTTTGGTTCTAATGTCCATTACATCATAAAAAGATTAAAGAGAATTTGTAGTAACAAGATACAGTTTATTGCAGCATCTGCAACTCTAGAAGATGCAAAAAATTTTTGCGAGCAATTATTCGGAGTAACAATGAAGATAATTCATGGTTCAGGCAAAAAAGGACAAACAGATTTTGTAATGCTTTTTCCGTCACTTAGAACTCAGCGAGCGCTAATGGTTGATTTGACAAAAACAATGACAGAAAAAAATCATAAAACAATGATATTTAATAATTCACATCTTAATTCAGAACTTTTAGCAATACAAGCAAGAAAACAGAAAATCAACATCAAAGTTCACAGAGCTGGTCTAATGGCAAACTACAGAAAATCAGTCGAACAAGAATTCAAAGAAGATAGACTTCAAGCCATTTCATGCACCCCTACACTCGAACTAGGTATAGATGTCGGGAATGTTGATTGCGTCATCTCGTCCACCATTCCAATAAACAGACTAATTCAAAGAATTGGGAGAGCTGCAAGAAAAGGACAGCGTGGGTACGCATTTTTGGCACTTGGAAATGATCCAATTTCACAATATTACAAAAATCATCCTGATGATTATTTTGAAGACGTTGAAAAATCATACATTGATCCAAAGAATCCATTTGTAGAAGAGTTTCAAGTATTGGCAATGGCGTGTGACAGACCAATCTCCAAACATGAATTAAGAGAACATGACGATGTAATCAAACATCACTTGAAGGAAGGGAACCTACTAGTACACAATAACAGGATAATAGCGAATTTTGATAAAATCACTTCTTTGTTAAACGACTACAGCATAAGAGGAATTGGAAAATCGATAGATATTTTCTTAAATGACAAGAAGGTGGGAGACAGAGTTCTTCCAATTGCTTTAGAAGAACTACACAAAGATGCAATCTATTTTCTTGCAGGAACTAGATACAGAGTAAAAGAATTTGAATATCCTCAGAAAAATTTTGCAAAACTAGAAAGGATTTCTAGAGATTATCCATATTACACCAAGGCATTAACAGAAGAATGGCCAACAATTGAGACCGTTTTTGAAAGGAGAAAAGTTTACGGAATGGAAGTAGCATTTTGCAAACTACACATACAAAAAAAAGTCTACGGTTATGTTAACATAGAATTAGGACAAGAAATTACACAAGGACAAAAAGTATTACTTGATACACATTTAGAATATGACTTTATCACAAAGGGAATTGCATTTCATGCGCCAAAACCAATAAACGAGATCAAAAAATCTGAAGACGCAGACTATACTGAAGCAAGTGGATATCATGCAACAGAACATGTAGTGATTGAAGGAAGCAATATGATAACAGGAGGTGTGTCTCAGGATCTGGGAGGAATATCATTAGGAACTTCAGGCTTAATTTTCATCTATGATGGTGCAATTGGAGGAAATGGTGCAAGCAAGGCACTATTTGATAGATTTGAGAGTGCACTTGAGAGAAGCATGTTCATAGTAAAAGAATGCCCATGCAAAAATGAGGCAGGTTGTCCACGTTGTACATTTTCATATAGATGTGGAAACAACAATGAATTCCTCCACAAATATTCGGCCTTGGAGATTCTTAAACGAATTAACAATGGTGAAGAAACCAAACTGATAGAACCAACTGAAGGGGATAGACCACTGGTTTAAAATCAAAATGGGATAAATATAACAAATTTCTATTAAGTATGTGGAAAAAGTAGCAATCGTAACAGGAAGTTCATCTGGAATTGGATATGAAACTTCATTGGCGCTTGCAAGAGGTGGATTTTATACATTTGCAACATTTAGAAATCCCAAAAAAGCAGAAAAAATACTACAAGTTGCAAAAAAAGAAAAATTGAATATAGAAATAGTTGAATTGGATGTAGATAATGAAAAATCAATTAGTTCAGCCATTGAAAAAATATTCTCAAAGAAAAAGCGTATTGATGTTTTAGTAAATAATGCAGGGTGGGGTTTGTTTGGCAGTGTAGAAGATGTACCACTAAAAGATTTCAGAGCGCAGTTTGAAACTAATTTCTTTGGAATTATCAGCATGATTCAAAAAGTGGCTCCAGTTATGAGAAAGCAAGGAACCGGTGTAATCGTAAACATTAGTTCAGTTGCAGGGAAAATCGGTTTTCCAGGATCACCTGCATACATTAGTTCAAAATTTGCATTGGAGGGATTATCTGAATCATTAAGATATGAATTAGGACAGTTTGGAGTAAAAGTTATCATTATTGAGCCAGGTGTTATCAAGACAAACTTTTTCTCATCAATGAAGATTGCAAAGCCAAAATCAGATTCACCATACAGAGAAATCACTGAAAAGGTAATCATGGGGATAAAGATGATGGCAGAGCTTGGAACCCCACCATCAGAGGTAGCAAAGGTAATCATGAGTGCAATTAAAGAAGAAAATCCAAGGCCAAGATACATTGTAGGAAATGACGCACAGATGTTTTTAGAAGCAAAAAAGTCAAAAACAGATACAGAATTTGAAAACTATCTAAAAAAAGAACTATTTTCTAGTTAAAACTAGGACTACGTTAAATTGATATACGCATAGAATAGAGTTTTTGTCAAAGTCCGCAATTTTAGATGATGAAAAATGAAATGGAAAACACTACAACATAATGGAATCCTGTTCCCACCTGCTTACGAAGCACATGGGATTAAGATAAAGATCAAAGGAGAGAATGTAGAACTCGATCTCAATCAAGAAGAGATGGTATACCAATGGGCAAAAAAGAAAGACACACCGTATGCCCAAGACAAAGTTTTTCAGAAAAATTTCACAGATGATTTTGCCAAAACACTTCCATCAAAATTTAAGAATATCTCATATCAAGACATTGATTTTTCACATGCTTACAAAATAGTCGATAAAGAAAAAGATCTAAGAGAGATGATGACAAAGGAGGAAAAAAAGGCACTGGCCATTAAACGAAAAGAATTGCGAGAAAAATTAGTACAAAAATATGGTAAAGCCATAATGGATGGAAAAGAAGTAGATGTTGCAAATTACATGGCAGAACCTCCAGGAATTTTTATTGGAAGAGGAGATCATCCACTCAGAGGCAGATGGAAACCTCGCATCACAGCAAAAGATGTCACACTGAATTTAGGTAAAGAAGCAAAAATCCCAGAAGGAAATTGGGGGAAAATTGTTCACGACAATGATTCAATGTGGTTAGCTGGATGGACAGACTATCTCACTGACAAAAGAAAATATGTCTGGCTTGCAGATACTGCAGGATTAAAACAAGACAGGGATAAAGCAAAATACGAAAAAGCAGTAAAGCTGTCAAAAGAAATTGAGAAGATAAAAGACAGAATAGTAAAAGACATGAAAAGCAAAGATCCAAAAATTAGCAGGATTGCAACTGTATGTTATTTGATTTATAGAACTGCAATGAGAGTAGGAGACGAAAAAGATCCTGATGAGGCAGATACAGTAGGTGCAACCACATTAAGAAAAGAACACATCAACATTACAGATAATACAATAGAGTTTGATTTCCTGGGAAAAGACAGTGTAAGATGGCAAGAAACAGTAAAAGCTGAAGGTAATGACAAACAATTCCAAGAGAATCTCAAAAAGTTAATCCAAAATAAAAAACCAAAAGATGAAATTTTTGAAGACATTACATCAAGACATGTTAATGCGTATTATTCCAGTATTGTGAATGGGTTGACTGCCAAAGTTTTCAGAACTTATCTTGCAACCACAGTGGTAAAGAATTATCTCAAAGAACATGATGACATGAAAGGAAAGACGCCTAATGAGAAACTATACCATGCAAAATTAGCAAATTTGGAAGCAGCAATAATGTGTAATCACAAAAGAACCATTCCAAAAACTTTTGAAGATACACTTGAAAATAAAAGACACACACTAAAAGATATAAGCAAAGAGCAACCATGGGTAAAAACTCTAGAGACATTAAAAAAAGTCGAATCATCCGAAGCAAAAACAGATGCACAAAAAAAGAATAAAGCAAAAAAGATCAAAACACTAAACGAGCAAATCAAAAAGCAAAAAGAAAAACACAAAGAAAGAGTCGAAAAATTACAATTACAGATTGACTTGTCTGAAAAAACTAAAGATTACAATCTTGGAACATCCTTGCGAAATTATATAGATCCACGTATTTTCAAGGCATGGACTGACGAGGTTGGAGTAGAATGGGAAAAACTATACACTGCAGCATTACAAAAAAAATTCCTTTGGGTTCAAAACGAAAAAGTCAGTTGGTCAGAATTAGCAAAACAATAAAAATTCGTTCAAAAATGTTCAGAATCTTTCAAATCAGTATACGTAGCATTTAATTTCTCAAATAATCTGGAATACATCATGCCGGGGTAGCTCAGCCTGGTTAGAGTGCCAGTTAATTGGTAAACTCTACCGGTTCTTCCAAAAAAGGCAATACTCATAATCTGGAGGTCGTGGGTTCGAAACCCATCCCCGGCATACACAAATTAGCTTAATACTCCCCCGCGACCTAATGTAAGGTCATTGAGTACCACGCACATTTCAAAGCAGAGAATAGACATCCATGACTACAAATCAAGAATGAGACAGATCAATGATCAAATCACAAGAGAATTATCGCCAGAAAACGCAGAACTAATCAAAAAGTATGACAGGGAAATGACTTCTCAATCCATGGCAGTTGCTACAAGACAAAAGCATCTCAGAACACTATTGACACTATCAAGACTGCTTGACAAAAACTGGTCAGATGTAACAAAAGAGGATGTAGATGATCTGGTCTTCAAATAACTCTACCGTAATTTCTGCATGATTGTGGTTTCATAAATTAATTTTATTTGATCATATTTAATATCTACTTTACACAATTATTATTGAAAGTATGGGGTCTGATTCATCAATTCATGTTAAAGATATAATGAATAAAGATTTGATTTTTGTTAATCCAAATACCACTGCCCTACAAGTAGCAAAAATGATGACTGAAGGAGGCATAAGTGCAATTTTTATCAAAGAGCAAGAAAAGTTTGTTGGCATAATTACTGATAGGGATTTTGCCACAAAAGTTGCTGTAAATAATCTTCCGTTTGATATC
>DATIFS010000069.1:0-3078 GCA_035455105.1 Nitrosarchaeum sp. | reverse complement strand
ACCTGTATGAGAATAAGATGTGTTTTGAGTAGTTGTAAGAGTAGAATATGCACCAGAACCTGATTTGTATTCGATTTTGTATCCGGTAATTTGAGAACCACCGTTGTTAGTTGGTGCAGACCAGAAAAGATTGATTTGTGTGGATGAGACAGCAGTAGATACAAGATTAGTTGGAATACCAGGTACAGTAGTAGTTGACGTTGATTTTGGTTGGACAACTACTTCAGATGATGATGTACTACTTGTGCCAAATGATGTTATTGCATACACACGATATGTGTAAACACTATTTGTACTCAAACCAGTATGAGAATAAGTTGTAGATGTACTAGCAGTATTAGAAATTAGTTCTGTGTAGCTTCCAGAATTAATTCTGTATTCAATTTTGTATCCAATGATTGGATATCCACCGTTGTTAGTTGGTGCAGACCAAAATAGGGTTGCTTGTGTTGGAGATGATGCATATCCTGAAAGATTTGTAGGAGAATTTGGAAGTGAACCAGTGGATGATGATGTAGGTGTAACTGATATTTCAGATGATGCTGTACTTGTGCCAACAGAGTTTATTGCAGAAACCTTGTAGGTGTATACAGTTCCAGTTGTAAGACCCGTATGTGAGAAAGTAGTATCAACAGTAGTACTCAAAACAGAATATGAGCCAGAGCCTGATTTGTATTCGATTTTGTATCCGGTAATCGGAGATGCACCATCATTAGATGGGGCATTCCAGAAAAGATTGATTTGAGTTGAAGATATGGCAGTTGCAGTAACATCTGTTGGACTAGATGGAACAGTTGCAGCGCTAATCTCAGATGGGATTAACACTAGAAGAAGTAGTGAAAAACAAGCAAGTGAGATATTCAGAGTTTTTTCCATAACCATTCTCATGAATTAAGAAGATATGTCTTTCTCATGAATTATTCTATATTATTTAGCATTATGTGCCAGATAGTAAAAAATATTGAATATAATACAACATTTGATTAGATCAGATTTAATCAAAAATTAATTTAAAAATCAGATTTTATTGTGTATTGTTAAAAAAATACATACGATTTATTATAATTCATATTTACAAAAATAAAATAATGGATTTTGCTACTTTGATAATGTCTACAATGAATAATTTGTTTGCGCAAGTTTTTGATATTGCAAATAATTCAGTTTTAAAAGAATGGGGGCTTAAAACAGTTGAGAATATTGCAGATAAAGCACTACAAAATATGCCTCATATTTAAGATTAGCAAATGGAGTTAGTTAATTGAAATTTATAATGTGGAAAAATTAAATCAAAAATGTAAATTTAAAAATAAAAATGAGAAATAATCTTATTCATGTTTATGAACAGATTTCATTCTTTCTTTTAGGTGTTCAACATCTGTTGCATTTTGACCAAGTTTTTGCATTTTCAAATGTTTAGCTTTTGCATCTTCTTGAATGTGTTTTATTGCATCTTGTATATCTGAATCTGAGTGTTTGTGTCCTTTTGCATCTTCTTGTAATATTTTGATGTTATCTCTAAATTCTTTAAAGGTATCGTGGAATGTTGCTCTAACTTCCTTATATGAATCTCTTATTTCATCAAGATTCTTTCTGCAATCTTCTCTAACTTGAGCTACATCTGAAGGATTAGCATTCATTATATCTTCTCTACATTGTTTAATCTGAGAAAGTGTTTGTTGTCGCTGTTCTTGAAATTGAGACATGGCATCATGAACGAAAGCAGATACTTGTGTTCCAAAATTTTCAAAATCATCAGAGACAGGTGCTTGTCCTGTCATATTTTGTTCAGTATTTTCTGTTATGTTTTTTTCAGTGGTTTCGGACATGTTTTCTTCATTATTTTCTGTCATGTTTTGTTGTGTTTGTTCGGACATTTCTGCATAAGAAAATCCAATAGGATTCACAACTGCACCTATCATGAGCAATAAAACAGTAGAAATTACTAATGTTTTCATTGATTATCATATCAGAGATGATAATTTAAAGAATGCGTAGAAATACTATGGTACAATATGTAAATTCTAAAAAACACAGTTTTTTCTAATGTTAATTATCAATATAATAAAATTAATCTAGTTTTCATTTCTTGGATTTTTCTTTTCTCCATTGTACAACCCAGATATCAAGCTGTTTCAAAATTTTTCCAAGATCACGTGTTTGCTTTGTTACGATGTATTCTACACGTATAGGTACTTGAGCATAAATTTTTTTTATAATCAAACCATGGGATTCAAGATCACGCAGTCTTTCAGACAATACAGTATTGCTAATAGTTGGTATGGCTTTTTTTATTTCATTGAATCGTGTAGATTCACTTTCTGAGAGTTTTTTTAAGATTAGCAGAGCCCAAGTCTTTCCAAGAACACTCCATATTTCATCAGCGTTACACGCTACTTGGTTACGAGTTCTTTTTTCTTTCTCAAATTCTGTTTCCATACCTAGTAGCAAAAGACTATCTAATTATAAAAAGTGAGTGTAGGAATGAATTGCTTTAGAAATAAAATTTTCAAAAGTCAATTTTACCCATTTTTCCAGTATTATAATCTAGTATTGCTTGTTTGATTTCACCCTCAGTGTTCATTACAAATGGTCCATAACGAACAACATGCTCGCCCAGTGGAATACCTGCAATTAAAAGTACATCCAAAGGCGAGGAAATTTCATTTGAGGCTTTGATTATTATTTCATTTCCATCTTGATTAAACAAAATAATCTGCTCTTTGTGTGCAGAAATTTGTTTGTCTCCAAATAATCCTTCTCCATTAATTACATATGCAAATGCATTATAGTTTTGTGGAATAATTTGTGTTACTTGTGCATTAGGCTGTAAAGTAAAATGAAGATACATTATAGGAGTTCTTGTTTCAATGACAGATTTTTCTCCCATTGATTCTCCTGCAATTACTTTTACTTGTACACCATTACTTTGAATTATTGGAATTTTCTTTGACGGTAATTCTTGATAACGTGGATTCATCATCTTATCTTTTTTTGGCAGATTAACCCATAATTGAAATCCATGTAATATACCACCTTGTTGCACAAATTCTCTTTCTGGCATTTCAGAATGAATTA